>NZ_JBEYKR010000010.1:0-94039 GCF_040703535.1 Streptomyces sp. NPDC007346 | reverse complement strand
GTGGGCCTGGCGGGGGGAGTCAGGCGCCCCCGCGGCACCGCGGCCCCCGCCCGCGGGGCGGGGAGAGCGCATTACCGCTCTCCCGGCCCCGCTGTCCACGGATGTACGGGTCTGCTCCGTCGTCGGCTGTACAGGCCTGCTCCGTCGGCTGTACGGGTCTACTCCGTCGGCCTCTTCGGCTTCGGGCGCCAGACCACCAGCGCGCTGGTCTGCTGCACGTCCTGGTACGGCACGAGGTCGCGCCGGTACGAGGCGTGCACCTGGGCCTCGCGCTGCTGCATGGCGACCGCCGCGCCGTCCACCGCCGCCGAGAGCTCGGCGACGCGCTGCTGGAGGGCCGCGACCTGGTTCTCCAGCTCGATGATGCGCTTGATGCCCGCCAGGTTGATGCCCTCGTCCTGCGACAGCTGCTGCACGGTGCGCAGCAGCTCGATGTCGCGGGCCGAGTAGCGGCGGCCGCGCCCGGCCGTACGGTCCGGGGAGACCAGGCCGAGACGGTCGTACTGGCGCAGCGTCTGCGGGTGCAGGCCCGAGAGCTGGGCCGCGATCGAGATCACGTACACCGGTGATTCATCGGTCAGCTGGTACGGATTGCGTCGACGGCCGTCCATCTCAAGCTCCCTTCGCGGCCTGGAACAGTTCCGCCCGCGGGTCCTCGTCCGCGGTCGCCTTTCGGTAAGCCTCCAGCGCGTCCCTGCCCTCCTGGCCGAGAGAGGTGGGGACCGCCACCTCCACGGTGACCAGCAGGTCGCCCCGGGTGCCGTCCTTGCGGACCGCGCCCTTGCCCCGGGCGCGCATCGTACGCCCGTTGGGGGTGCCGGCGGGCAGTTTCAGGGTGACCGGCGGTCCGCCGAGCGTGGGCACCTTGACCTCGCCGCCGAGCGTCGCCTCGGGGAACGTGACGGGGACGGTGACCGTGAGGTTGTCGCCCTTGCGGCCGAAGACCGGGTGGGCGCCGACGTGGACGACGACGTACAGATCGCCGGCCGGTCCGCCGCGCTCGCCCGGACCGCCCTTGCCGCGCAGCCGGATCCGCTGGCCGTCGGAGACGCCCGCCGGGATCCTGACCTGCATGGTGCGGGCCGACTTGGCCCGCCCGCTGCCGTGGCAGACCTCGCAGGGGTCCTGGGCGATGAGGCCCCGGCCCTTGCAGTCCACGCAGGGGTCGGTGAGCGAGAAGCCGCCGCCCGTGCCGCGCGAGACCTGTCCGGTGCCGACGCAGGTCGGGCAGACCCTGGGGGTGCCGTTCTTGTCGCCGGTGCCGGAACACGCCTTGCAGGGCGCCTGGCTGGACATCCGCAGCGGGACCGTGGCCCCGTCGACCGCCTCGGTGAAGCTGAGCGTCACCTCGGACTCGATGTCCTGGCCGCGCCGCGGCTGGACGCGGGTGCCCGTGCCGCCGCGGTTGAACAGCCCGCCGAAGACGTCGCCGAGACCGCCCCCGCCGCCGCCGAACCCGCCGCCCGCACCGGCCTGTCCGCCGCCCGGTGCGCCCCCGCCGAAGAGGTCGCCCAGGTCGAAGTTGAAGTTGCCGCCCGCACCACCGGGGCCGGCGCGGAAGCCACCGTTGCCGAAGAGGGCGCGCGCCTCGTCGTACTCCTTGCGCCGCTTGGTGTCGCCGAGGACGTCGTTCGCCTCGGAGATCTCCTTGAAGCGCTCCTCCGCCTTGGCGTCACCCTTGTTGGCGTCGGGGTGGAACTCGCGGGCGAGCTTGCGGTACGCCTTCTTGATCTCGGCGTCGGTGGCGTCCTTGGGGACGCCGAGGACCTTGTAGTAGTCCTTCTCGACGAAGTCCTTCGTGCTCATCGACGTCCCTCCTTCCGGACGATCGGCCAAGCGGCCGGCCCGTGGGCCGGCCGCCGGGCCGGTCGGTGTGCACCCTGGTGGTCGGACGGGTTGCCGTCAGACCTCCTCGGTGCCACCGCTCTCCTCGTCGTCTGTCTTCTCTTCCTTGGCCGCCGCGGGCGTGGCGCCCGGCTGCGGCTCGGCGACGGCCACCCGCGCGGGGCGGATGGTGCGCTCGCCGATGCGATACCCCGGCTGGAGGATCGCCACGCAGGTCGTCTCGGTGACGTCCGGCGCGTAGCTGTGCATCAGGGCCTCGTGGATCGTCGGGTCGAAGGGCTCACCCTCCTTGCCGAACTGCTGGAGGCCCAGCTTCGCGACGACCGTCTCGAGCGATTCGGCGACCGACTTGAAGCCGCCGAGCAGCTCGCCGTGCTCCCGTGCGCGGCCGACGTCGTCGAGTACGGGCAGGAGCTCGGACAGGAGGTTCGCGACGGCGATCTCCTTGACCGAGACCCGGTCCCGCTCCACGCGGCGGCGGTAGTTCTGGTACTCGGCCTGGAGCCGCTGGAGGTCCGCGGTGCGCTCGCTCAGCGCGGTACGGGCCTGGTCCAGCTGTGCCGTCAGGCCGACGGTCTGGTCGGTGTCCCCGGCCGGGGCCGCCGCCTCCTCCTCGGAGGGGTCGGCAGCCTTCGGCTCGGCGTCATCAGGGGTGGCGCCGGAGGGGACGTCGGGCTTCTCCTCGAAGCCCGGAGTCTCCTCGGTCACGCCGCACCGCCCTTGGTGTCCTTCTCGTCGTCCACGATCTCGGCGTCGACGACATCGTCATCGGCCTTGGCCTGGGCGCCGCCCGGGGCCTCGGCGCCCGGCGTCGCACCCTCGGCCTGGGCGTTGGCGTACATCGCCTGACCCAGCTTCTGGGAGACGGCCGCGACCTTCTCGGTGGCCGTACGGATCTCGGCGGTGTCCTCGCCCTTGAGCTTCTCCTTCAGCTCGCCGACAGCGGTCTCCACCTCCGTCCTGACGTCCGCGGGGACCTTGTCCTCGTTGTCCTTGAGGAACTTCTCCGTCTGGTAGACGAGCTGCTCGCCCTGGTTGCGCGACTCGGCGGCCTCGCGGCGGGCGTGGTCCTCCTCCGCGTACTTCTCGGCCTCTTCGCGCATCCGGTTGACCTCGTCCTTCGGCAGCGAGGAGCCACCGGTGACGGTCATCTTCTGCTCCTTGCCGGTGCCGAGGTCCTTGGCGGCGACGTGCATGATGCCGTTGGCGTCGATGTCGAAGGCGACCTCGATCTGCGGCACACCGCGCGGGGCCGGCGGCAGACCGGTCAGCTCGAACATCCCGAGCTTCTTGTTGTACGCCGCGATCTCGCGCTCGCCCTGGTAGACCTGGATCTGCACGGACGGCTGGTTGTCCTCGGCCGTCGTGAAGATCTCGGAGCGCTTGGTCGGGATCGTGGTGTTGCGCTCGATGAGCTTGGTCATGATCCCTCCCTTGGTCTCGATACCGAGGGAGAGCGGGGTGACGTCGAGGAGCAGGACGTCCTTGACCTCGCCCTTGAGGACACCGGCCTGGAGCGAGGCGCCGATGGCGACGACCTCGTCCGGGTTGACGCTCTTGTTGGCCTCCTGGCCGCCCGTGAGCTCCTTGACCAGCTCGGTGACGGCCGGCATACGCGTGGAGCCACCGACGAGAACGACGTGGTCGATCTCGGAGAGCTGGATGCCCGCGTCCTTGATGACGTTGTGGAACGGGGTCTTGCAGCGGTCCAGGAGGTCCGCCGTCAGCTGCTGGAACTGCGAGCGCGTGAGCTTCTCGTCCAGGTGCAGCGGGCCCTCGGCCGACGCCGTGATGTAGGGCAGGTTGATCGTGGTCTCGGTCGAGGACGAGAGCTCGATCTTCGCCTTCTCCGCGGCCTCGCGGAGACGCTGGAGAGCCATCTTGTCCTTGGACAGGTCCACGCCGTGCCCGTTGGCGAACTGCTTCACCAGGTAGTCGACGACGCGCTGGTCCCAGTCGTCACCACCGAGCTGGTTGTCACCGTTGGTGGCCTTCACCTCGACGACGCCGTCACCGATCTCCAGGAGCGACACGTCGAAGGTGCCGCCACCGAGGTCGAAGACGAGGATCGTCTGGTCGTCCTTGTCCAGTCCGTACGCCAGGGCGGCGGCGGTCGGCTCGTTGACGATGCGCAGGACGTTGAGGCCCGCGATCTCACCGGCCTCCTTGGTCGCCTGACGCTCGGAGTCGTTGAAGTACGCCGGGACGGTGATGACCGCGTCGGTCACCTTCTCGCCCAGGTAGGACTCGGCGTCCCGCTTCAGCTTCTGCAGGATGAAGGCGCTCATCTGCTGCGGGTTGAAGCTCTTGCCGTCGAGGTCGATCTTCCAGTCCGTGCCCATGTGGCGCTTGACGGAGCGGATGGTCCTGTCGACGTTGGTGACCGCCTGGCGCTTGGCCACCTCGCCTACGAGCACCTCGCCGTTCTTGGCGAAGGCGACGACGGACGGCGTGGTCCTGGCGCCTTCGGCGTTGGTGATGACGGTGGGCTCGCCGCCTTCGAGAACGCTGACGACGGAGTTAGTCGTGCCCAGGTCGATGCCGACCGCACGTGCCATTTCAATTCCTCCAACTGACAACTGACTACTTGAGTGGATCTGACTCAAGAATGCACGACACCGCCTCCGGAGTCAACAGACCTGAGTCGGCTGGACTCAACTTAAGTGCACAAGGCTGCCGCCATCGCGCTTCTCCTCCGCCCCACGGTCGCGCCCAAGCACGCCACGCCCCTCGCACACCGCCCAACCCACCATCCCACCGTGGGATCGTTCTGTCACAAAATGCCGCGAGACGGTCACAAACGTCATTAACGTCATCGATCGGCAACCACCGGCACCATCACCATCGGACTCCGAACCCCGGGCGGGCGCGATGCGGAACGCGAGACAGCGGCGCGTGCGGCAGAAGAACCAGAGGAAGAAGCAGCAGAAGCAGCAGCGACAGCCCCAGAGCCAGGGCCAGGGCCTGAAGGAGAGCCAGAGCCAGGACCGGGGCCAGGACCTGAAGAAGCAGGCACAGCCACAGGCGCAGGCGCAGGCGCAGGCCCAGCAGCGACCCCCGGCCCGGACGGGCCACCAGGCACCGCCGCCACCCCCGCGCCCCGGCCCGCCCGAGCCCCGCTCGCAGCCGCGCACCCCGGTCCCGTACGAGCCACCGGCGTACGCCCCATCGGCGCACGCCCCCGGTCCGTACGCCCCTAATCCGTACGCCCCCGATCCGTACGCCCCCACACCCCCCACCCCCCGAAGGCGCCCCCCGCACCCCCCGACCGGCACCGCCAGGGGCCACTTCCCCTCGCGTCCCGCCGCACGCCTGGCGGGGATCAGGGACCGGGCCGAGCGCCTCGCCGAGCGCCTCGCCCCCCGCGCGTCCGCCGAACGGGCGCTCGACCTGGTCCTCGGCACCGCCCTCCTGGTCGCGACCGCCCCCGCGGTCGCCGTCGGGGCCCTCGTCCTGGCGCTCCGGCGAGGGCCCGGCGGCGTATGGGAACGCAGTCCCCGTACGGGCCTGGGGGGCCGGGTCTTCACGCTGCGCTCCCTGCGCACGCGCCGGCTCCGGCTCGACCTGCTCTCCCGGCTCCCCCAGGTCGTCCGGGGCGACCTCTCCCTCGTAGGACCGGCCCCGCTGCCCCCGGGCGACCCGCGCGCCGCACGGCCGGGGGCCCGGCAGTGGCGGCACGAACTGCGGCCGGGGCTGACCGGACCGGCGCAGGTGCGCGCCCGCTCCGGCATGCCGTGGGACGACCCCGCCCTGCTGGACCAGCACTACGCAGAGCACCATGGAGTCGTGCTCTACCTGGCGGTCCTTGCCGAAGCCGTACGCGCCCCCCTGCGGACGGCCCCCCGCAAAGCGCCCCCGACGACGGCACAACCAAGGCACACCTGAGCGACACAGATCACCGCCCGCCCGGCTACAGCGGGGTGGAATAAGTGGATAGTGTCAGCACAGACTAATTAAGTTACTGCTTAGTAGTAGTGGGTAGACCTAACCGGATCCCGCTCTCGCAGGCCCGAGGAGCCCCGAAATGCAACTCGCCGCGATCATCGTGTCGCTGGTTCTGATGGTGGTCGGCGCAGCGCTGTTCGTCCGAGCCATCGCGCAGATCTACCGCTTCGTGCGGCTCGGCCAGAACGTACCCGCCGGCACCCGCACCGACGAACCCGTGCAGCGCACGGTGACAGTGGCCAAGGAGTTCCTCGGCCACACCAGGATGAACCGCTGGGGCATCGTCGGAGTGGCGCACTGGTTCGTCGCAGTGGGCTTCTTCGCGCTGCTGCTGACGATCGTCAACGCCATCGGCCAGCTCTTCCAGGCCGACTGGCTGATCCCGATCATCGGCGACTGGCTGCCGTACGAGATCTTCACCGAGTTCCTCGGTCTGATGACGACGCTCGGCATCCTGACCCTCATCGTCATCCGGCAGCTGAACCGTCCCGGCGGGGCGGGCCGCAAGTCCCGCTTCAGCGGGTCCAACACCGGCCAGGCGTACTTCGTCGAGACCGTCATCCTCATCGTCGGCCTCTGCATCATGACGCTGCGCGCGCTGGAGGGGGTGCAGCACGGCGTCGACAGCTGGGAGATCGGCTTCTTCGCCTCGTACCCGCTGATCGCGGCGTTGCAGGGCCTGGACCTCAGCACCATCCAGAACCTGACCTACCTGGTCGCGATGATCAAGATCGCCACCTCCTTCATCTGGATGATCACGGTCGCGCTCAAGACCGACATGGGTGTCGCCTGGCACCGCTTCCTCGCCTTCCCCAACATCTGGTTCAAGCGGAACGCCGACGGCGACGTCGCGCTCGGCGCGCTGCTGCCGATGACCTCGGGCGGCAAGGAGATCGACTTCGAGGACCCGGGCGAGGACGACACCTTCGGTGTCTCCCAGGTCGAGCAGTTCTCCTGGAAGGGCATCCTCGACTTCTCCACCTGCACCGAGTGCGGCCGCTGCCAGTCGCAGTGCCCCGCGTGGAACACCGGCAAGCCGCTCTCGCCGAAGCTCCTGATCATGTCGCTGCGCGACCACGCGCACGCCAAGGCCCCCTACCTCCTGGCCGGTGGCGGCAAGGACATGGAGGGCAACGAGAAGGCCACCGAGGAGCAGCTCAAGGACGTTCCCGCGGCCGCCCTCGCCGAGGCCGAGCGCCCGCTGATCGGCACCGTCGAGGAGAACGGCGTCATCGACCCGGACGTGCTCTGGTCCTGCACCACCTGCGGTGCGTGCGTGGAGCAGTGCCCGGTCGACATCGAGCACGTCGACCACATCGTCGACATGCGCCGCTACCAGGTGATGATCGAGTCCGCGTTCCCGTCCGAGGCGGGCACGATGCTCAAGAACCTGGAGAAGAAGGGCAACCCCTGGGGGCTGGCGAAGAAGGCGCGCGTGGAGTGGACCAAGGAGGTCGACTTCGAGGTTCCGATCGTCGGGAAGACCGTCGAGGACCTCACCGAGGTCGACTACCTGTACTGGGTCGGCTGCGCGGGCGCCCTGGAGGACCGGGCCAAGAAGACCACCAAGGCCTTCGCGGAGCTGCTGCACATCGCGGGCGTCAAGTTCGCGATCATGGGCGGCGACGAGAAGTGCACGGGTGACTCCGCCCGCCGCCTGGGCAACGAGCCGCTGTTCCAGCAGCTCGGCCAGGAGAACGTCGCGATGCTGAACATGGCGTACGGCGAGTCCTTCGACGACGAGGGCAACGTCGAGCCCGAGACGAAGAAGCCCAAGTCGTCGAAGAAGATCGTCGCGACCTGCCCGCACTGCTTCAACACGATCGCGAACGAGTACCCGCAGCTCGGCGGCGAGTACGAGGTCATCCACCACACGCAGCTGCTCCAGCACCTCATCGACGAGGGCAGGCTGATCCCGGTGACGCCGGTCGAGGGCCTGATCACGTACCACGACCCGTGCTACCTGGGCCGTCACAACAAGATCTACACCCCGCCGCGCGAGATCATCGCGAAGGTCCCGGGGCTGCGGAACGAGGAGATGCACCGCCACAAGGAGCGCGGCTTCTGCTGCGGCGCCGGTGGTGCCCGGATGTGGATGGAGGAGCGGATCGGCAAGCGCGTCAACAACGAGCGCGTCGAGGAGGCCCTCGCCCTCAACCCGGACATCGTCTCGACCGCCTGCCCGTTCTGCCTCGTCATGCTGACGGACTCGGTCAACGGCAAGAAGAACGACGGCCAGGCCAAGGAGTCCATCCAGGTCGTGGACGTCTCGCAGCTCCTCCTGGAGTCGGTGAAGACCCCGGCCGACCCGGCGGGCGAGCCGGAGCAGGTGGACGCGCCGGAGCCGGAACCGGCAAAGTGACGTAACGCGTCAGCGCGCTGAGCGGCCGGACCTGCCTCGGGGGCAGGACCGGCCGCTTTTCCGTGCTCGGACTCGGGGCCGGGCTCGGGGGCCGGGGTACGGTCCCGCTCCACACCGGCCCCGGGGGCACGTCGCGTGTGAGCCTGGGCATGTACGCGCGGACAGATCTGGAGCATCATGTGCCCCGGAGAAGACCGCCGGCCCGGAACGCTCCCCTCCGCCGCCCGGCAGACGCCCCACCACGCGCCACCACGCGCCACCACGCGCCCAGAGCCCCGAACGGCCAACGGCCAACGGCCAACACCAGACGACGAACGACCAACGACGGACGACGAACGAGACCCCGTGCGCACACGCATCACGCACCCGCAGCCGGCGACCAGCGCCAGGGCCGGCGACAGGTCCAGGGCCAAGGCCAGGGCCAGGGCCGCCCTCACCGCAGGCTGCGCCGGTCTGCTGCTCGTCCTCACGGGCTGCGACAGCTCCCCGGCCTCCGCCCCGCCCGCCTCCTCCTCCACCACCACCGCCGCCCACGCCAAGAACGGCGACAGCGCACCGGCCCCCCGCATCCCCGTACCGCGCGGCGAGGGCAGCCGTGTCCCGTACGACTTCAACGGCGACGGCCACCAGGACCTGGTCATCAACGACCTGGTGAAGGCCCCCGAGGACCTGCACGGCGACGACGCGGGCGTGGGCATCGTGTACGGCACCGAGGGCAGCCCCCTGGACCCGGCCGCCCGCCAGCTGCTGAACGCACGCGCCAACGCGGCGAAGTCCGGCGACACCCTGCCCGCCGCGTTCGACGCCGAGGCAGCGTGCGACCTGGACCAGGACGGCTTCACGGACCTGGTCGTCTCCACCGACCCCCCGTACAACGGCATCGGCGCCCCGCCCGTCCCCCTCCAGATCCTCTTCGGCTCACCGGAGGGCCTGGCCGGCAGGGCGGTCACCGTACGCATCCCGGCGCAGGCCCGGTTCGGCGACGAGTGGCCCGAGCACCCGGTCTGCGGCGACTTCGACGGCGACGGCACCACGGACCTCGCGGTCACGGCGAGCGGCGGCCGGATCTCCTTCCTGCGCGGCCCCTTCACCCGCGCCGGAGCCCCGGGCGGCGCGGAACTGCTGCCGGACGGCGGCCCGTACCTGTACGCCCCCGAACCTCAACCTCAGGCCGACACCAGCACCGGCACCGGCACCGGCACCCGTGGCTACGACGACCTTGTCGCCACCACCCGTCCGCACACCCCCGGCAAGGCGGACGAGGGCACCCTGCTGCTGGGCTCGCCGGACGGCCCGGCCCGCCCCGGCGGCGCGTACACCTTCGCGGCGGAGAGACTCCCCGAGGCCCCCCTCCGTACGAAGGGCGCCACCCGCACCGCGCTCCTGTCCCACGGAGACTTCGACGGCGACAGGAAGGCGGACACGGTGGTCCGGACGTACCGCGGCGAACGCCAGGACCTGATCGCGCTGTACGCGGCGGGCGCCACGGACGACCCGGTGCTGACGTTCTCCACAGCACTGTTCCTCCCCTGAGCCCGCCCCCCGTCTCCCTAAGCCCCTGGCCTCCCTGAACTCCCCCTCGTACGCCCCCTAGGGGATGTCACAGCTCGGCCGCAATGGCGGACGGGCTCCCCCGCTCCCCCCACCACACTTGCGGGGACCAGGTACGTTCGACGGGTGGCTGGATTCAGGATCGGACGCGGCCGGGACAACCGCACCCCGCAACAACCGCAGCAGCAGCGGCAGCAGCCGTACGGAGGGCAGGCACCACAGCCCCCGTACGGAGCCCAGCCGTGGCCGACGGCAGGAGGCGGCGGCAACGGCGCGGCGCCCCCGCCGTACGGAGCCCCCCAGGGCGCCCCGTACAACACCGGCGGCGGCTACGCGGGCAGCGGGCACGACGACAGACACGGCGGTCACGGCGGGCACGACGGGTACGGGCAGGGCTCTCGCGCCCCCCGCGGCGGCCACCAGGGCGGACACCACGGCGGCCAGGGCCCTCACGGGCACGGCGAGCCGGAGTATTTCGGCGACCCCTACGCCGACCCCGCGCCCCATGACCCGTACGCCAACAACCCGGGCCACACGCAGGCGTTCAGCATCGGCGACGACCCGTACGGCGACGGCAGCACCTACCAGGCCGGTTCCGCCCCCGCCCAGCCCGCCGGCCCGCGGCTGGCCTGGAAGGAGCTGCTGACCGGCATCGTGACGCGCCCCGGGCCGACGTTCTGGCAGATGCGGGACTACGCGGTGTGGGGCCCGGCGCTGATCGTCACGTTCCTCTACGGCCTGCTCGCGCTGTTCGGCTTCGACCAGGCGCGCGAGGAGGCGATCAAGGCCCCGGTCGGAACGACCGTCCCGTACGCCCTCTTCACCGGCGTCGGCTTCGTCATCGGCGGCCTGGTCCTCGGCGCGGTGACGCACACCCTGGCACGGCAGCTCGGCGGGACGGGCTCGTGGCAGCCGACGGTGGGCCTGTCGATGCTGATCATGTCGATCACCGACGCCCCGCGGCTGCTCTTCGCCGTCTTCCTGGGCGGCGAGAACTCCCTGGTCCAGATCATGGGCTGGCTGACCTGGCTGGCGGCCGGCGCGCTGTTCACGTCGATGGTGAGCAAGTCGCACGACCTGCCGTGGCCGAAGGCGCTGGGAGCGTCGGCGATCCAGCTGCTCGCACTGCTGTCGATCATCAAGCTGGGCACGATCTGAGCGACCGCGCGAAAGGGCCCCTGGAGCGCTGTTCGCGCTCCGGGGGCCTTTTCACGACTTGATGGGGTTCTCGCATGCAACCGTGCAACTTTGCCGGAACGACGGAGCCCTGCCGACCTACGCGGCTCTACGGACCCACGGACCGGATCCACAGACCCACGGATCCACGGGCCGGATCTACGGACCCACGGACCCACGCCCCACGGATGAGCTACGCGTCCAGAACCTGCCCGGACCGCCGAACGACGGGCTTCTCGACGCTCCAGGGGAAGTTGATCCACTGGTCGGTCTTCTTCCACACGTACTCGCACTTCACGAGGGAGTGGGGCTTCTCGTAGATGACGGCGCTGCGGACCTCGGCGACGTGGTCGACGCAGAAGTCGTGGACGAGCTTCAGCGTCTTGCCGGTGTCGGCGACGTCGTCGGCGATGAGGACCTTCTTCTCCGAGAAGTCGATCGCGTTGGGCACGGGCGCCAGCATGACCGGCATCTCCAGGGTCGTCCCGACCCCGGTGTAGAACTCCACATTGACGAGGTGGATGTTCTTGCAGTCGAGCGCGTAGGCGAGCCCACCGGCGACGAAGACGCCACCGCGAGCGATGCTGAGGACGACATCGGGCTCGTACCCGTCGTCGGCGACGGTCTGCGCCAACTCGCGCACGGCCCGCCCGAACCCCTCGTACGTAAGGTTTTCCCGCACGTCACCGGTCATGGGACATCACACCTGGGTCCGATGGAAGTTCTGGAACGACCGCGAGGCCGTCGGCCCCCGCTGCCCCTGGTACCGCGACTCGTACCGCTCGGAGCCGTAGGGGAACTCGGAGGGCGAGGTCAGCTTGAACATGCACAGCTGCCCGATCTTCATGCCCGGCCAGAGCTTTATCGGCAGGGTCGCGAGGTTCGACAGCTCCAGGGTGACGTGCCCGGAGAACCCGGGATCGATGAACCCGGCCGTGGAGTGCGTGACGAGCCCGAGCCGCCCGAGCGAACTCTTCCCCTCCAGCCGCGAGGCCAGGTCGTCGGGGAGCGAGATCACCTCGTACGTGGACGCCAGCACGAACTCCCCGGGGTGGAGGATGAACGCCTCGTCCCCCTCCGGCTCGACCGTGCGGGTCAGGTCAGGCTGCTCGACGGCGGGGTCGATGTGCGGGTACCGGTGGTTCTCGAACACCCGGAAGTAGCGGTCCAGCCGCACGTCGATGCTCGACGGCTGCACCATCGAAGGGTCGTACGGATCGATACGGACTCGCCCGGCGTCGATCTCGGCCCGGATGTCCTTGTCTGAGAGAAGCACGCCCCGAGGATACGCAGAAGCCACGACCCCACCCCAACCGGACCACCGGGGAACGCCTACCGCCGACGCTGGCGGGGGCGGGGGCGGCGACGACCGGGGCGGCGGGGGGCTCGGGGGGCGGTGACGACCGGGGCGGCGGGGGCGGGGGCGGCGAGGACCGGGGCGACGAGGGCTCGGGGGGCGGTGACGACTGGGGCGGCTGGGGGCGGGGAGAGGCGAGGGCGCCAGGGGTGGCGGGGGTGGCACGGGTCGGAGCCGGCGAGGGGCCGGAGGAGCGGTGACGACCAGGGCGGCGAGAGGCCGGAGGGGCGGTGACGACCGGGGCGACCACGACCGGGCGGCGACGACCGAGGGCGGGGGCCGACGACGGGACCCGGAGGGCGTACCGCGGAATCGGGGGACGCGCGCGGCGGAATCGGAAGGTGTACGGCGGGCCCGGAAGGTCGACGGCGGGAGCGGGAAGGCTGGCAGCAAGCTCCGTAGGGCCAGCGGCGGGAGCTGGAGGGCGTTCGGCGGGAACCGGAAGGTGTGCAGCGGGGCGGAGCCCGCCGAACACCCTCCCCGCGCTCCCTACCGCTTCTCGAACCCCACAGGAACGGCCTGCCGCAACCGGGCGCACCGAGGGCACCGGAGCAACCGCCCCGGCCCGATCCGGTCGGCCCCGAGCTGCTGCATCGGGAACGACGAGGTAGCGAAAACGTGCCCTTCGGCACAGCGGACGACGGTGCGCTCCATCGACTCCATCAAGTCCCTTCCCCAACCACATATGGACGAGAAAGCCACATTAGGGGATGAGCGGGACGCCACCGCAAGCGGCACTCCGACCCCTCACGCTACGCCCCCAACTCCCGCCCACCCCAACCGCGTCCACACCCTCCACCACACGGGACACAGGACGAAGAGGCCCCACGGCTCATCCACCGGGGGCCTGACATGGGGTACAGTGTGTGACGATGCAGCGCCGATGATCGGCATGCTTCGCGGGTGTAGTTTAATGGTAGAACATGAGCTTCCCAAGCTCAGAGCGCGAGTTCGATTCTCGTCACCCGCTCTTCTTCGAAGCCCCAGGTCAGCGACCTGGGGCTTCTATTGTCTAGACCTCTCAGGGCTCGCGTGCCATTCGCGTGCCATAGGCGCCGTAACGGGGCATCAGATCGTGTCTCGAATGCGCGGCGTGCGGCCCTCTTGCGCCGCGCCACATGCGGGGCGACCGGAGGCGCAGGCCGGCGGTCACAGGGTTCTGCCACCAGAGCCTCCGGAGGCTCGATCACTGGACGTAGCGGCGCATCGTGACCGGCCGGCCGGTGGCCTGCCCGTGGGCGGCGAGGCCGGCGAAGAACTCCACGTCCTCGCTCATGAGCAGGTCGTCCCGGTATCCGCCGACGTGGTGGAAGGCGTCGGAGGTGCAGAACTGGTCGACTCCCTGGGCTATCCCCGCGCCGGGTGCGGATGTGGTCCCAGTACGCGCACAGCACGCGGGCGCCGAGGCGTTCGGGCGTGTAGAGCGGTGGGATGGCGCCGCCGACTTGCCCCGCGTCCTTGGCGGCAGCAGCAGCGGCGGCGACCGCCTCCAGGGGCAGTGCCACGTCCGCGTCGGTGATGAAGAGCGTCCGCTGTCGGCGGCACACGCCGGGGATCAGCCGTCAAGGACGCTTGTTGTCGCACAGTTCAAGCAGGTCGCAATGATGTTCGCCGGAACTCTCACCGTTCGGCGTCGCCGGCAGCTGGGTCCCCGCCCTGCGCCCGCTCAGATGAGGTGGTCGCGGGCCCTGGTCGTGGGTGCATCGCATCACACCAATGTCTGCCCCGAACGCCCTCGCCTCCGTCACGTGGCGGGTACTGCCAAAGGACCTCTCAGGGTGCCTGGCAGCGCCACACCACCGGGGCTCCAACCGACACCGCCCTGTGGATCGAGCTCTGCCCTGGCGATGACCCCGACGTGGAAACGGCGGGTAAATCGTTGCGACTGGCCTTCGTCGCCGCGTTATAGCGCACGCCGCTGCGGCATCGGGCGACCCTGATCCTGCGGGACATCCTCGGTTCCTCCGCCCGCGAAGCAGGCGGACGAGAAGCCGCGCCGTCGGGGCACCAGTTCCCCTAATCCGTCAGAAGCCATCCGGGCGCAGATCAGCACTCACGACCCCTCATGATGCTGAATCAGTCGTACGCCAGAAATGAGCCATTCCATTTAAGTCACACCGGACCCACTCATCTGATCATCTACGATGAAAACATGACAGCATACACAGGTGTAGCCCCAGGGGTTCGCAAGCTCTCCAGACTAACCATCAGGAAGGTCTCCGTAGGACGTGGCGACAACAACTGTTATCTACTGCAGTGCCATTCGACCGGGCAACAGTTGATGATCGACGCAGCGAATGAACCGGAAGTCTTACTCGACTTCTGCGATCGTCGCTTGGAAGCTGTCGTGACCACTCATCAGCATTGGGACCACTGGGAGCATGCCCTTGCAGCAGTAGTTGAGGCCACAGGCGCCATGGCTTTCGCCGGCGAGCCTGATGTACCAGGTATCGCTGTGCCCACTGACGTTCCGTTGCACGACGGCGACATCGTAACCTGTGGTGCATTCGAGTTGAGGGTAATACGACTGACCGGCCACACCCCGGGGAGCGTTGCGCTGCTGTACGACGACCCGGACGGTCATCCACACCTCTTCACCGGTGACTCACTGTTTCCTGGCGGGTTGGGAAACACCTTCGGTGACACCGACGCATTCGCCTCCCTCTTCAAGGATGTCGAGGAAAAGATCTTCAACAATTTGCCCGACGAGACGTGGGTTTACCCGGGACACGGCCGGGACACAACACTCGGCACGGAACGGCCTTCACTCGCCGAATGGCGGGCACGCGGCTGGTAAGTGCTGCTCACACTTCGAGGAACACTGGGGCACCGTGAGGCCATTGCCTGGAAGATGACCGGACACCCTCGGCAGAGCCCTTCTCCTGGTAGCCCCTTTGAGCCTCCGGCTCATATTCGAGGCCCGTCCTGTCCTCAACTTCGGGGCATGACGCGACGACGTCCTTCTCGTCTTCCCTCGCAGGGAGCCGAGTTAGGTACGGCAGCACCGTTCGTTCCACGGCTCGGCGACCTCGCCACGGACGGCGCTCGCGATGGCCGTGTCGGGGTCGTGGTCGCTGTCGCTCTCCCCGGTGAGGGCTCCGCTACGACGTACCGCCTACGTCCGCCCGGGGGCGGGGGCCCCGTGGTCCGCGCCCGCTGACGGGACGACGCTCAGCCCCGTGCCGGTGAGGGCCACCCACGCCACGCTCTCGGCCGGACGGGACGCGGTCTACGACGCGCGGGCCAGGCAGGGATCGGTTCCCATCGAGTTCCACTTGGATGACGGCTCGACCCTCGATGGCGCGCTCATCCTCACCTCTGTCGAGCTGGAGTGGCTGCACCAGCAGACCAGCCGCCTCGTCGACGCACACGGACGGGCCCTCGGCGGCACCCCGTGACCGGGCCTCGGCGACGCCACGCCCGAAAAGCCGCGCCGCGCTCCGTACGCCCCGAAAGCGGAGGCATCGCGCTCACGCTTCTGGCGGTCGCCGGCCTGGTGGGACCGGCCTGGGCACTGCGTGAGCAGGCCGTCCCGCTCCTCAACGTCCTCGGTCACCAGCCCGCCGCCGTCTCAACGGACGCGAGCCCGCCCTCCGACCGCTGACTCCGCTCCGCTGTCCGGGTCGTTCACCCCACCTTCCCGGCCAACAAAGCCTGCCATGCACCCGGAACATCCAGGCGTGATTCTCCAGGGAGAGATCATGGACATCCCGTACATCGTCATCGACCAGCTCACCCCCGACCAACAGCAGGTCTGGAAGACCTACTTTGGCGACGCCGACCGACCCCGCTACATCGAGGAAGGCATCTGGCGCCGTACGCAGGAGAAGGCCACGGCCGAACAGAGCGGCTGGACGGCTGCCGACGACGCCCGGCGGCGGATCATCCACTACCGCTACCGGTACGGTCTGGTCCCCACCACCGCCGCGCCGGCCATCGGCCTGACCGACCTGTACCTCTACCACTCCGCTACCGCTCCAGCGGATGAGATCGACGCGCACCACGACGCCTTGCGGGACTCGCTGGCCACCGGCGGCTGGAAGGAGGCTCCCGGTGGATTCTTATGGACACGCCGGGATCTGAAGTGCCGGATCACCGAGCACGACGCCCACCCCCAGGAAGCGGCGGCGGGCCGTACCCTCCCCGTCGGCTACCGGAGCCTGGACGTGCAGATCGCCTCGGTGTCCTACGCGCCGCCGCCCGCTGTCCGACAGCTGCCGTGGAACGTCCTCTCCACCGGTATCAGGTGCAAGGACCGCCCCGGTACGCCGACCCGCGTCCCGGACCTGTCCGTCCTCGCGGACCTGCTGCCGTTCCAGGTGGAGATCGGCTGTGGTACGTCGGTCGAGGCGGGCATCCCGCCCCTGCACCGGCTCCATGAGATCTATCGAGTGACCGACCGCCAGGGCCACGAGCCGAGGGAACACCGCTTTACTCTCTCCCCGACCGCGGACACGCTCCTCCACGAGGTGCTGACGGAGCCGGAGGAGAAGACTGCGGAATTCGTGGAGATGTTCCGCGCCTGCTTCCTGGCCGAACCGACTCCGGCCATGTGGGCGCTGAAGGAGCTGATGGACGCCGGGCACCTCGTCGGCCCGGTCATCACCAACAACTTCGACGTGCTCGCGGCGCGCGCCGGGCTCGACGAGTGCTTCATGCGCCGCTACGACCAGGCCGTACCCGACGTCGAGCGGGTGGACGGCGCCAAGGCCCTCCTCGTCGTCGGCCTGCACGCCGACCGACGCAAGGTCCAGGCACGCGCCCGCGCTCGCGGCATGCAGGTCGTCTACCTGGACCCGGAGGGCTTCTGGCGCGACGGCCAGTTCATGCCGTACCCGCTGGAAGGCCCCCAGGGCGGCGCCCTGGTGTGCCGGGCGACCGCCGCCGAGGCACTGCCCGCCCTCGTCAACCTGCTCAAACAGCACGCTGGTTGATCCACCTGCACGAAGAGGGTCGCGCCGGGTGTTGGCGCTAGCGTGACGCACCCGGTCGGCCCGGACTCCCCTGGGCGGGCGAGGGACAAGGAAAGGAGCGTCGACCCCATGCGCGTATCCGTCATCGGCTGTGGTCACCTGGGCATCCCCCACGCCGCTGCCATGGCCGAGATCGGCCACGAGGTCATTGGCGTGGACCTGGACCAGGCGAAGATCGACCGCCTCAACGCCGGCGAGTGCCCCATCTACGAGGACGGCCTGCCCGAACTCCTCAGCGCCCACACCGCCACTGGACGCCTGCGGTTCACCACCAGCCTCGCGGAGGCGGCCGAGTTCGCCGACATCCACTTCCTCGCCGTGGGCACGCCGATCGACGCGGACGGCCGGAGCTACGACACCGGACAGGTCTTCGGCGCCGCCCGCGCCCTCGCCCCGCACCTGACCCGCCCGACCGTCATCGTCGGCAAGTCCACGGTCACCGTCGGCACCTCCCGTGACCTCGGTGCTCTGCTCGCCCGTCTCTCCCCGGCCGGTGAGGACGTGGAGGTCGTCTGGAACCCCGAGTTCCTGCGCGAGGGCCACGCCATCGATGACACCCTGCGACCCGACCGAATCGTCGTCGGCGTCCCCTCGGCCCGCGCCGAGGACGCGGTACGCAAGGTCTACGCACCCCTCCTGGCCAACGGCATCCCGCTGTTCGTGACCGATCCCGCCACCGCCGAACTCATCAAGGGCGCCGCCAACGCCTACCTCGGCATGAAGATCTCCTTCATCAACGGCGTCGCCGACATGTGCACCGCCGCCGGAGCCGACGTCCAGCAGCTCACCGAGGCCATCGGCCTGGACGCCCGCATCGGCCGCGGCGGCCTGAACGCCGGCCCCGGCTACGGCGGCGGCTGCCTGCCGAAGGACGTCCGCGCCTTCACCGCCTCCGCCCGCACCCTGGGTGCCACCGAGGCAGCGACCATGCTGCGCGCGGCAGAGGAGGTCAACGAATCCCGACCCACCGCCGCGCTGAGGCTCATCGAGCAGACGCTCGGCCGACCCGTCGACGGCGTACGCATTACCGTCTGGGGCGCTTCCTTCAAGGCCGGAACCGACGACGTCCGGGAATCCCCGGCCCTGGCGATCGCAGCGCTCATGCACCAGCGCGGCGCGACCGTCACCGTCCACGACCCGCACGCCGTGCCCACAGCACTGCGCCGCCACCCCGAACTCGACTACTGCGAAGACCTCGAAGACTCCCTCGCGGCAGCCGAGCTGATCGTCCTGGCCACCGAATGGCCCCACTTCCGCGAGGCCGACCCCAAGGCCCTCGCCCCACTGGTCGCGGACCAGGTCCTCGTCGACCTCCGCAACCTCATCGACGCCGACGCTTGGCGCATGGCCGGATGGACCGTACGCCAGCTCGGACGACCCGCACAGGAATAGCCGAACCCATCGACCGGAGGTCCGCCGTGGACACTCTGTGGGCAAACATCGAGAAGCTCTCCGCCGTCTGCCGAGCGGCCGGCGCCCACCTACCCGACGAGGAACTCAAGGCCCTCCAGGTCGGCAAGGTCGCCGAGGAAGCCAGCGAGGCCATGCACGCCCTCCACGGCCTGAAGGGCCTCACCACCTGCGACGACGACCACACCTGGTCCGAGGTCCAGAACGACCTGGTCGGCTCCGTCATCGCCGCCCTCCTGGCCATGCACTACATCGACCCCACGGGCGCCCGCGCCACCTTCGACGAGGTCCTCCACCGCCGGACACGAAGGGGCCGCGAGGCCGCTGCGGCGGCCTGACGGCCGCCGAACGTGGCCGTCGACCACTCTCGGTAAGCGAAATCGACGGCCACATCTGACACACGACCTGCTGCAAGCACCTGCTCCCAGCGCGGTAGAACTTTCCCGACTTCATCAGCGGCCCGCTCCGCTCGCCGCCGGGGCGCGGCGCTTCTGCCTCCGGCCCGGCTACGTCAGTCGCTCGGCTGGAGCGAACACCAGACTAGGGAAGAAACCTGTTGTGGCTGGGCGCTCGGCTCCACGGCCTAGCCACATCCCCGGTTCGAGTCCCGCGTCAATAAAAATCAGGGGGCCACTCGTTCAAATCCCGGGCGGGATCACCCTGCCCGAATTGCCGGCCAGCGTACGACCCCTGACCATGCTCGACCCCAAAACGGGCAGAAGACCAGCCGAATCCGCCCAGGCGACCTGACGGGCCACTTTAAGCACGAATCAGGTCTTCAGATAGTAATTTTCAGTAGCAGCCTGCTTCAACTGAGTCGCATAGGCGCCAATAAGGAGACGAGCCCCTACGATCCGATCTTTTACATCCACGGAATCAAAACCGACCAGTTCACCATGCGCGACTTGATTGCGCGCGCGGACCAGTCTCTGATCGATGAATGCGCTCCGGGTTTCATAGAGGGGGAGATGCTCAAGACCGATCCCATGAACAATATCCCTGAATACCGTAGACGACAGATTACTCTCAGCGTCGATGCATTTATCGGGAGAAACCGAAAAAATCTCCAACCGTCGCGCATCGATTTCTTGCAATAGCTCCCCAAGGTATCGCGCCTTAGTGCTGCTTACCGCCCGCTTAAATGCCGAGGAAACATAGGCCGCCTGGAAGGGGAATTTTAGGTCAGCGACTCTGACATTGGCGTCATTTATGAAACTGACATAGGCGGCGCTTCCTTGCTTAACGAAGCCTTCCCAGTGCGCATAAGTTAGAACCACTGCAGATCGGGCGACGCAGCTCAGCCTATTGGGATCCGGATTCTGCTCAGTGACCATAATCAGCAGGTTGGAAAGCTCCACTTTTCTCCGCGCCAACTGCCGGTCAATCTTCTCGATGAACTGTGACGGATCCAATGAACCCTCCCAATCAAACCGAGAAGAGCTGACGCCCATAGGGAATGGTTCTCTTCATTCGCTGGTCAGCTCGCTGCCCCGTAGCATGCCCAGGCGCGAAGTTGCTATCCGCCCAAAGCTCCTGTCGAGCCTGCCGCACCTCATCATCACCGAAGGTGCGATCTGGTACGTAGTGACCAATACCAAGGGCTAGGGCTTCAAATGCCGTCGATGAGAACGCACCCTCTGTGCGCCCAGCCTTCGGATTCCACTTCCTCATCGCGTCTCCACCCAATGAAGAAAGGAGAATATTGAAACACGAGTCAAACGCTTCCTTCTCGTCCCCCAATTCAACGTATCCCATTTCCACGAATGGCAGGATTTCGGCGGACAGAAACTCCCCAATGTTCCCGATTCGGGAAATTCGATCTTCGGGAAGCTTACGGAGGGTGATGAATCGCAGGGCAAGTTCCAAATGATACTGCTCACGAATCAGTCGATCCGGAAGATTCAGAACCTGCATGAAGGAATCCGACGAAGCGATGTCCTGAAGCCAGGCAAAGTGGGTTCGACTCAGGCTGACAAGTAGACAATTCCTCAGCTCTTGCGGAGTGGCAACACTTCCGTAAGAATTGAGCCTCTGGAAAAGGTCATACTTGGCCCGGTTGTCACTCTCTCGCTTGATGATCTTGACATCAATCCGCGCCCTCTTGAAGTCAAGCTGCTGGGCCCGCGAAAGAGAGCGCGCCGAACCTGCCGTGTCTGCATATGAAATCCCTTCAAGGCTCTGAAGGAATGGACCCGCCTCGCACACGAAAGGCGGCACGAGTGCGCCGCCATCGTCACGCAGAATTCCCATAAACTGAAAGATTGTAGATAGCCTTTGAACGCCATCTACAACGTCCCAGATTCCACTCTCATTCTGCGCGACAAAAATACTGGGCAACGGGATGCCCAGTAGGATACTCTCAACCAATTTCGTGCGCTGCGCACTCGACCACCTGAAAATGCGCTGAAATTCCGGATGAATGTCCATTTCGTCATCGCGATACAGGTTCGAGATTTCACTGATGGACATCGGATACGAATCTGTCGTAATTCTTTGTCGGTAAATTTCCAGCTCTGATTCCAGCGTCATTCGGCGATGCTAGCATTGCCGTCCACTCAAGTGTGCCGTTTGGCTCAGATAGTCGATCTACTGGCCCGACCGCATCTTGGTTGCACCCGCACAGAGCGAAAGCCTGAGTCGCCGCTCTCCAGCTCAGGCTGACACGCACCCAAGGGCACCCAGTTCCCAACCTCACAGCGCGAGTCCGATTCTCGTCACCCGCTCCATGCAAAAGCCCCAGGCCACTGGCCCGGGGCTTCTTAGTTGGCAGCCTCGCAGCTGGCCGGGCAGCCGTCGTCCGGGCCCGCGTGCTGCTCACAGGAGCGTTGTCTGCGGACCAACTCGACTAGCCCCGGTTGCGGATGAACTACTACCGCATCGTCCTGGCCGAGGGCCGACACGATGACTTGCCCAGTACCTCGATCGGGGCCTTCTCGTCGGCCTGTGGCCCACACTGCGCACACTGGTCAGCCGAGATGTCCGTGAAGTCTGGGAGAGTGCTTTCGGCGAGCTGGGCGGCAGCGCAAGGACCGCTGCGTGAACCTCACCAGCCTGCACAGCCGCTTGCTTACAGACGGGCTCGCTGTGGGCGGCGCGTACCCCCTCGCGCTCACCGGCGGTTACGGCGGTCCAGGCACACGGCTTCGTGGACCGGCTCAGCCAGACCTCAGTGTCGCGACCGAGAACCCAGATCGCATGGAGGACATCGCCACGGTCTTGCATACCAGACTGGAGCAGCGCGGGTGGAGCGTAGAAGCTCTGGAGGCAGGCCCGCTATCCGCGCGCTTGATCGTGACCGACCCCGCCAGCCATGAGGAATGCGAGGCCCACATCCTCAAAGAGGCACTCTGGCGGCCATCCGTGCACACCGAGTACGGCTTGGTGCTGTCCCTCGAAGACGTAGTGGGCACGAAGTTTCGCGCCCTGGTCGACCGCGGACTGGCCAGGGATCTTGATCGACATGCAGGCATCCACAGGCCGCTCGAACCCAGTCGAACTCGAAGAACTCGGCGGCGCCATGGCCGGGACTCCTTCGATCTCAGCGAGCGCCAAGCCCGGCTGGGCGGAGCCGACTGGATCGATAACAGGGAATTCGCCGCCTACGAACTCGACGATGAGGAGATCGCCGGGCTGCGTCAACGGGCACAGACCTGGGCCGACGACATCGAGGAACGACTTCCCGAGCTTGAGTCCCCGCACGGGATTGGATCGCCCACGATGCCCACTGCGTGACAGGTTGCGGTTCGCCGCAGAGACTGATCGTCCTCGGTCGTCGTGCCCCATCCATGCCCTTCGGGGCGGACATCAGCGGTCAAGTACGGCGTCCAGAGACCTCGCCGAACTCCCCTGGACCGGTCAAACATGCAGGTCAGGGCGACTGAACCAGTCCAAGCTCCGGTGATTCCCAAGCTCAGAGCGCGAGTTCGATTCTCGTCACCCGCTCTTTTCAGAAAGGCCCCGGTCTCCGACCGGGGCCTTCTTTGTGTGCGGCATCGGTCCGTGGTGTGGGGGCTGTGGGGACGGCTGGAACCGCGTGGTTGCGGGTGGGCGTGGTGTCCTAGCGTGTGTGGGAGTGAAGAGCGACCACTCAGGCACGGGGGAGGGTTCCGGTGGGTGACGGGGCAGCGCTGGTGGAGCGGATAAGCGAGCGGAGGGCCGGGGTCGGTGATCCGCGGGCTCTAGTGGGTGAGTTGCGGCGGACGTTGGTGCTTGTGCCGTACGACCGTGGCGGGCTGTGGACCGCGGAGTTCAGTGGGGTGCGGTGGTTGTGCGGGTTCACCGATGAGGGAGCGTTGGCCCGGTTCGCGGCGGAGCGGGCTGTGGTGGAGGGGGCCGGAGCCGCCTCGCGGACATGGGAGTACGCCGCATTCCGGGGGGCGCGGTTGCTGGACGAAATCATTCCGGCCATGGGAGTACCGGCCGGGGTCGCGGTGAACGTGGCCGATCCGGACGGGTCGATGCTGTTTCCGCCGGTGGTGGGGATCGTGCCGGATGCCGTCGCCGTGGATGCGGATGTGCCGGGCGGGGAGAAGGCTCGGTGAGCGGTACCGGGGCGGAAGACCTCAACGTCAGTCCGGTCAGTGTTCAGCAGATCACCACCGGGCTGCGGGAGGCCGTGGCGGAGTTGAAGGAGATCGGCACCGGTACGGGGGCGGTGCTCGGCAAGGGGCTCTCGGAGTTGTCCATGACGGGCATGGAGGCCGGCCACCACGGGTTGTCGGTGGACTTCGAGGACTTCTGCGAGCAGTGGGAGTGGGGCGTCCGGGCGCTGGTCCAGGACGCCAACGCGATCGCGGCGAAGCTGGGGCTGGCGGCGGGGATCGTATGGGAGGAGGACCAGTACGTCGAGGGCACGATGAAGATCGCTGTGAACGCGGGCGTGGGGAACCCGCATGCGTCAGAGGACGAGGTCGTCCAGCAGGACTGGGGCGATGTGTTCACCCCGGACTACCTGAGTCCGGACTACAGCCGGGAGTCGTTCGAGCGCACGGCCGACGAGGCTGGACAGACCTGGAAAGACACCGGGCGGGCGCTCGTCACCGAGGGAAACGGCGGCCGGCAGGCGGATCAGCTGAACGAGATGTTCGGCGTGGACCAGGACGCGTTCGATCGGTCCGTGGACGACATGTTCGGCCCCTCCTCCGAGGCGCGGGCTCGACAGCAGGAGCAAAGCGGGGGGAACTAGTCCATGGGAATCGGGGATTTCGTCCGGGACCTCACGCCCGATGTCATCGAGGACGTGGTCGAGGACGGTGTCGAGTGGGTCGGTGACCGCGTCGAGGACGCCGGGAACTGGACCGGCGACCGGCTGGAGGATGCCGGCTGGGAGTCCGGGGCGGACTGGGTCCGCGAGAAGTCCCGGTCCGTGGCGAACCGGATGGGCGCCGAGGTCGACGAGATGGACCTCGGGCAGACCGAGGACAAGACCAAGCTGATCTACGGCAGCCCGTCCGAGATCCGGTCCACCGCAACCCACCTCCGTAAGCTCCAAGGCGCGTTCGACAAGGTCGGCGGCGGGCTCAAGGGAGTCGACTCCTCCGCGCTCAAGGGGCAGGCGGCGGACGCCTTCCGGTCATCGGTGTCGGTCGAGCCGCCGAAGTGGTTCAAGGCCGCCGACGCCTTCGAGAAGGCGGCTGCCGCGCTCGACTCCTTCGCCGGGACCGTCGAGTGGGCCCAGGGGCAGGCGCAGACCGCGATCGACAAGTGGAAGGCCGGGACCAAGGCGTCGGAGGAGGCCAGGGACGCGTACAACGAGAAGACGACCACGTACAACAAGGCTGTCGACGTCTATAACGCCAAACCCGCCGACGAACGCGATCCCTCCACCCTGCCGGCGAAGCCGGGCACCTTCAGCGATCCGGGCACGGCGCGTATGGAGGAGGCGCAGGAGCTGCTCGCGGAGGCTCGTAAGCAGCGCAACACGGCGGCCGAGACCGCCCGCAAGGCGGTGACGGCGGCCCGGGACACCGCCCCTCAGAAGCCGCGCTACGCCGAGCAGGCCATGGACGGGCTTGCCGAGTACCAGGTCATCAAGACCCACCTTGCGGGCGGCGTCGTCAAGGGCGCGGCAGGCATCCTGACCTTCGCGCGCAGCGTCAACCCCATGGATCTGTACAACATCACCCACCCCGCCGAATACGGGCTCGCGCTCAACAACACCGCCGCCGGGCTCGTCCGGGTCGCCAACGACCCCTGGGGCACCGGCAAGCAGATGATCGACGACTTCATGAAGGACCCCGCCGAAGGCTTCGGGCGGCTCCTCCCCGACGCCGCCCTCACGGTTGCCACCGGCGGCGCCGGGGCAGGTGTCAAGGGCGCCCGGGTGGTGAAGGAGGCCGCCGACATCGCCTCCGACGCACGCAAACTCGAGCGCGCCGCCCCCCAAGGAACCCACAACCGTCCCGACGGCATTCGCACCATCCAGGGCACCGACCCGGTCGACCTCGCCTCCGGCCGCATGCTCCTGCCCCAGACCGACGTGGTCCTCCCCGGCCTACTGCCCCTGGCCTTCACCCGCCGGGTCGAATCGGGCTACACCGCCGGCCGGTTCTTCGGCCCCTCGTGGTCCTCCACCGTCGACGAACGCCTGGAAATCGACGCGGCCGGTGTCATCCACGTCACCGACGACGGCCTGCTGATCACCTATCCCCATCCCGTACCGGGGCTGCCCACGCTGCCGGACTCCGGGACCACGCGGGGCACCCTGGACCGCGACGTAGACGGCGACTACACCGTCACCGACCCCTCAACCGGTCTCGTACGCCACTTCGCGGCTCCGCCCAAATGCAAACCCGGTGGAGACGGTGCCGCCTGGCTCGTCCAGATCACCGACCGGAACGGGCAGACCATCTCCATCGACCGCACCGAGGACGGCACTCCCCTGGCGCTCGTCCATGCGGCGGGATACCAGATCCGGACCATGACAGCCTCTGGCCTCGTCACCGCGCTCGACCTCGTCGGTTCACCCCGCACGGCGAGCGACCACGTCGACGGTGACGCGCCGAAGCGCCTCATGGGGTACGGCTACGCGGACGGCAACCTCGTCGCCGTCACCAAGCCGTCGGGCGCGTCACTCACGTACACCTACGATGACCGCCGCCGGGTCACTTCCTGGACCGACTCCAACGGCTCGCGCTACGCGTACGTCTACGACGACCAGAACCGGGTGGTCGCTGGAGGAGGTGAGGCTGGCCACTTCCAGCTCACTCTCACCCATGGCGAGCCCGATCCCTCCACCGGTCGACGGCTCACCACGTTGACCACGGCCGAGGGGCGCAGCACGAAGCACCTGATCGACGGTGCATGCCGCATCCTGGCCACTACCGATCCGTTGGGCCGTACCACACACCATTCTTACGATGTCTCGGGCCATCAGCTGACCCGTACCGACCCAGCCGGGCACACCACCGCCTTCGCCTACGACACGATGGGCAGGCTCACCTCGATCACCCGTCCCGACGGCAGCGAACAGCGCACGGACCGCAACCAGTACGGTCTACCCAACCGGTTCACCGGGCCCGACGGCGCTCGCTGGGAGCAGGAGTTCGACGACCGAGGCAATCGCATCGCTGTGACCGACCCCGCCGGGCAGAGCACTCGCTACGGCTTCGACGCACAGGGCCGCCTCGTCTCGGTCAGCGACCCGCTGGGGCATGTCACCAAGGTGAGCTGCGACCCGGCCGGGCTCCCACTGGAGGTCACCGACCCCCTCGGTGGGGTGACCCGCCACGAGCGGGACTCCCTCGGCCGCACCGTGCGCGTGACGAACCCGGCAGGGGCGGTCACCGTCTTCACATGGTCTGCCGACGGCCATCTCGCGCAACGCACTGATCCCGACGGCACGACGGAGACCTGGACCTACGACGGTGAAGGAAACCGCCTCACCCACACCGACCCGGTCGGCGGTATCACCCGTTTCGAATACACCCACTTCGACCTGCTTACGGCACGTACGGGCCCGGACGGCGCCCGCTACGAGTTCACCCACGACGCGGAGCTGCGTCTGACCCAGGTCACCAATCCGCAGGGCCTGACCTGGTCGTACACCCACGACGATGCCGGGCGACTCGTCTCCGAGTCGGACTTCGACGGTCGTGTCCACATCTACCACCGGAACTCCGCTGGACAGATCGGCGCGCGCACCAATCCGCTCGGCGAGACCATCACCTACACGCACGACTCGCTCGGCCGGGTGGTGGGGAAAGACGTTGCGGGCCGGGTCACCACATACACCTATGACCGAGCCGGACGTCTGGCGGAGGCTTCCGGGCCGGACGGCGACCTGATGTACCAGTACGGGCGCGGGGGGCACGTCAAGACGGAACTGGCCGACGGCCGGGCGCTCACCTTCACGCACGACGCCTTGGGCCGCCGTACCCGTCGGATCACTCCCACCGGGCAGCGCACCACCCGCGAGTACGACCCGGCCGGACGCCTCACCGGTCTGAACAGCGGGAACCACCGTGTCGTCTTCGCCTACAACGCCATCGGCCGCGAGGTCCAGCGCGCCTTCGGCGACACGGTCACCCTGACCTCGGCCTGGGACGAGGCGGGCCGCCTGTCCGTGCAGCACCTGCTGGCGGGCGACCACGTGGTGAACCGCCGCTCCTACAGCTACCGGGCCGATGGTCATCTTGCGGCGATGGACGACGCCTTGCGCGGCTCTCACCGCTTCGGCCTCGACGAGGTGGGCCGAGTCACCGAAGTCACCGCCGCCAACTGGTCCGAGACGTACGCATACGACGCCGCGGGTAACCAGACCTCAGCCTCCTGGCCCTCGTTCCACCCTGGCAGCGAGGCGGTCGGCGCGCGCGAGTACACAGGCACGGCCCTCATCAAGGCCGGCAAGGTGCGCTACGAACACGACGCAGCCGGGCGCATCGTCCTACGCCAGATAGCCCGGCTCTCCCGGAAACCCGACACCTGGCGTTACGAATGGGACGCGGAGAACCGCTTGGTCTCCACCGTCACGCCCGACGGCAGCCGCTGGCGCTACCGGTACGACCCCTTGGGGCGCCGCACAGCGAAGCAGCGTCTCGCCCGGGACGGTGAGACGGTGCTGGAGGAGACCCGTTTCACCTGGGACGGCACCACACTCTGCGAACAGTCCACCGACTCGGCCGATCTGCCCCACACTGTCACCCTGACCTGGGACCATCAGGGCACCCGCCCTTTGGCACAGACGGAACGTCTCCTGGACGCGAAGGCCTCCCAGGAGGCGATCGACGAACGCTTCTTCGCCATCGCCACCGACCTTGTGGGCAGTCCCACCGAACTCGTCGACGAGGCGGGCGTCCTTGCCTGGAACAGTCGGGCGGCCTTGTGGGGTACGACAGCCTGGGCGATGGGCAGCACCACCTACACGCCGCTACGGTTCCCGGGGCAGTACTTCGATCCCGAGACCGGCCTCCATTACAACCACCACCGTCACTATGATCCCGAGACCGCCCGCTACCTCACCCCGGACCCTCTGGGACTGACTCCCGCTCCCAATCCCTCCACCTATGTCCACAACCCCCACACCTGGGCGGACCCACTCGGACTCGCTCCCGAGTATCACGAGTTCTACTCCGTCCAGGATGCCGCCAACGCGACTCGCCTGCGAGGAGACGGAACCCCCTGGCCGACAGAAGACATTCGTGGACAATACGGAGAGGGCGTCTACTCATGGGGGTCAGCGGAGGAGGCAGCTCGCTACGCGGAACGGCTCCGCAGCCGTGGAGCCGATGTCGAAGTTCTGAGATTCAGAATATCCGACTCAGATTTTTCATCGCTACATAAAGCCGACGTCGTGGAGATGTCTCCTGCTGAGGCAGAGGCGTTCATGGAACGGTACAGTCGCCTGTACGGAGACGGAAAGCCTCACGACTTCGACTATATCCGAGGCCACACAGGGATGGGCGACGAGCACTACTTCCACAGGCGAATATTCGATCTTCTCAATTTCGGCGACTGAAGGGCATCATGACCGAAGTATTCAAGTTCCGCTTCCGAGGCCCAGCAGGTGGGATCGCGGTTAACCTACGGGCAGAAGCCACTACGCTCGAAGGTGGGATCCCGCCGCACAGTATGCAGATCTACAAAAATATCTGGCTCGGCCTACCCGAATCCGGGATGCACTGGAAGGACGCCGCCTGGCTGGCGTTCGGGGTTTCCATCAATGCACACGCCTTGAGCAAAATTCTGCCCGATGGGATTCTTATCCGCACATCTTCACTCGATTATCCCCTGAGTGACTATCAGTCAGAGGCAGCAGCGTTGGCCATGGATGGGTGGCTTCATGAGCGGTTTGATATCGAAAGTTCAGGCGCTACCGTCACGCATGAGATTTCGGAAGATCAGTTCACATTCACTTGGGGGGAGACTACCCAACCCTTCTCCGATGCGCCCGGCTGAAACCCTCCGACCAATGTCCTAAACAAATCACATCACCGTCACACTTCCCAGCGATCAGGTCGCGGAGCTGCGCAAGCTCACGGAAAACGCCTCCGGCTCCCAACCCGTCGCCCTCCTGACCTCCGACAGCGACGACAGCGACGACAGCGACGACAGCGACGACAGCGACGACATGACCAAACTCTGCGGCCACCAGGTCCACATCATCCCTTTCTGACGCTCCGGCCCACCCCGAGCACTCCCCCTGGAAAGGGCGGATGCCGTGTCTCGGCTTCGGCGTGAAGATCCGACGGCTGCTGTCCTACCGGTCCCCGAACACCGTGCCATCTCCGCTCTCGCGGGAGTACGGGGAATTCGCGCCCAGAGCCTCTTTAAAGGGACTGCAGGCCGCCGTCCCGGCCCTGGGCCACAATGTCGAACTCGACAAGCACAACACGTCGAGTGGCATGGACTGCTACCGCGTATCCGCGTCCGTCGCCCGCATCCACGTTGTCGCCGCCCCTGACTCGTGCGGGTCAAGCGTCCCAAAACCGGACGGGCATCAGAGGGGCGGCGTCTGGTCCGTCGACGTGTGGTGACCGGCCTGCGCCCTCTCGGCAGCGTCCGCGAATGTCTCCTCGCCACGAAGAGCGCTGGGCAACGATCACCTGCGCGGTGGGCAACGGTCCGCAGAGCGCGCGCCACTCCGCTGATCGGCCACGCTTAAGGTCCCCGTGCCTCGTCCAACTGGTCAGCTCGCAGGCCAATGTGGGTTCGGCATGCCGTCGTCGCCCATGTGCGCCCGCTGCCAGATCCGGTTCCAGTTGTACGGGGTCTCCGGGACGAACCGGTGCCGCTGCCCGCACGGACAGGGCGCCAGCACCCACGCGCACCCACGGCACAGCTCCACCCAGCCGTGCCCGGTCGCGTTCGACTCCAGCGGTCCCTCGTCCCCGCAGGCGGGGCAGCCGGGGAGATCTGCGCCGTCCAGAATCGCGTTCTGTCGCCGGACGTACTCAGGCAGCCGCAGCGACGGATGGCGGAACGGGTCTTCGTACCAGGCGCGGTTCGGGCCCTCCCACCAGTTCCGCAGCCACCACGGTCGCGGGTTCACCACAGCCCTTCGCCCGGCCCGCTTCTCCGCCCGGCGTTGCGCGGCGTACTCCTCCGCCCGCGCGAGCCACAGCACCCGCGCCTCGTGCAGTTCCTCCACCGCCCGCACCAGCGCCTCCGGGTCCGTCTCCAGCCGCCGGGGGATCGCGGCGCTGAGCGTGAGGTGGTGGTACGTCGCCCGGAAGCCGTACGGAGCAAAGAGGGTGATGCAGGTCCGCAGCGCACTGTGCCGGCGGCGGACGGGAAGACGAACGTCGTGCACGTGCGCCCGGTGGGTCAGGAAACTGGTCACGGTGTCGGCGCCAGGTCCAATGCCCGTTCCAGGGCGGCCGTGAGGGCGGCAGCGTGTGCCGGCAGGTGTTGTTCAGCCCAGCTTCCGGCAAGGCTGAGGAAGTCCTGCACATCCTGCTGGGCGCCCGCGACGAGCCTGCGTACCTGGTCTACCGACAGCTCGGTCACCGGGCTGCCGTCCGTCCCATGGGCGTCGAGCGTCAGCCGGACAATGTCGTCTACGCGTTCGGCCGCCGAGGACGGATCGTGGCCGAAGGAGGCGAAGCCGGTGCCGTCGAGCACCTCCAGCCAGTCCCGCCAGGTCTCCAGGCCGTTGCAGGAGCCCGGCTCGACGAAGACGGTGGCGGTGGTGTTGTCGGTCACCCGGAACCCTCCGGCGGCGAACAGATCAGGCTGGGTGAGCAGCCCGTGCAGGAACGTGCCGAGCGGGTCGGTCGGGCACGGCCCGTGTTCCTCGTCCGGCTCGATGCCGTTGCCCTCGGCGATACGCATAACCGCCGTGCCGACCTCCGCCGGAGTCAGCTCCCCGTTCAGCGCGAGGTAGCCATATGGCGGGTGCTCGCCAACCGGCCACAGCGCGAAGTCGTCGGCTGCGGAGATCTCCAGAACGGGTTGCATCACCATCACATGGGGATGATGCCGGACCCACTGCTGCACCGCCACGGGCCTTCAGCTGCCTCATCGGGCCCGGAACGGGCCTGCTGGCCAAGAAGTTTCGCGGTGCGCTCCGGGCTGGAGGCGCCGACACAGCGCATGGCGGTCCGCTCGGTGATCCCGAGAAGCCACATGGCCTTGAGGGGATCATCGGTGGCCAGCGCCTCGTTGGGCGCCAAGGAGCTGATCGCGGCTGCCACTAGCCCGCCGAGTCCTGGGCGGCCCCGAGTTGCACGAGACCGACACCACCGGCCCACTCCGACTGAGCGACGCCTGCCGTCGATGGCCCCACCACTCGCGGCCGGACCGAGGGTTACGCGAGCGCCGTCGACGACGCCTACGCGCTCAAGGACAGCCGCCACGTGTTCAGCAGCGGCGGCTCCTTCGAACCGCTGGACACGGACACCGTCGCCGGCCGGTGCGAAAGGGACTGCGTCGAAAGCCGCGTCGCCGCCCCGTTGCTCGCGCCATGGGGCTCCGGGTGGGCTCGGCGGGCGGCGACTGGAACTCCCGGCTGCCGTGAGCGACTACGTCAGGCGTGGCTTCCGTCGGCGGTTCACCGAGCACCGGTCCAGGTCCCGGCTGACCATCACGGCCAGGCCAGGCCAGGCCAGAACAGGACGGGACAGGAACAACAGCAGCCACCACGCCATCGTCTGCTGCCCTTTCACGCTTCGGCGTCCCGGTCCGAAAAGAGAATGTCGACGAGCACCGCTCGCGCCCACCGTATGGTCGGCACGGAACGGCGGCATCGTAAACGGCGATTCCGTCCGCATTCTCCCACGGACCGCGAAAATGGAGAAGGGGAAAGCGGGCGCTGGAAATGCCACTTGAGCTGTCTGCGGTACGGCCGGCGCGACGGAGAAGACACCGTACGTCGATTTCGGTGTCGCCCCCAGGTCGGCCGGTGGGCAGCTCCGTCGGGCGCGGGACGCAGCGCCGACGTGCCTGGCGTGGGGGCCTCGTTTCTGCAGCAGGCACCAGGATCAGCGCCGGCCCCAGCGGGCCGGGGGAGGTCGCGAGCACGCCCCCACCAGGTCGTGACGCGGGGGCGGTCGGCATCCCAATTCACGCTGTCAGCAACGCACCCAATTCCTTTAGGTAGGGCTACGTATTGCCGGGCCCTACGTGAACGACCCAAACTCTGGGTGGCCGGACCACGTCGAGCAGCGGACGCGAGGATTTGGCTCGTCATTTCCGCCAATTAGGGCTGGCGGTTGTCGCAGTACCACCGCCCGGCGTGACCTTGCGGTGCCGTGCGGAAAAGGGGTGAGGGCCTCCCGCACGGCACATCCCATCAGGTGCAACCAGCGACCGCTGGCCCGACCACCGGTCACCAGGCGCTTCCCATGGTGCCCGATGCCGAGCGGTCCCCCCCATCAGGCCCGACAGGGCCTGTGCCACATCAAGAGGAGAAACTGTGGAACTCCCAGCTCGCACCTTGCGAAGACTGCTCGCCGTCGGCGCCAGTGCCGCCCTGCTCGTCGGTGCCGCCTCGACCGCCGGGGCCACGGCCGCGCCCGTACCGCCGGCCGGCGGCGAAGGCCGCATTCTCGGCGCGGACCGCCCCGACGCGGTCGAAGGCTCCTACATCGTCACGCTCAAGGACTCGGTGGCCCGCACGGAGATACCCTCCGTCGCGAAGTCCCTGTCCAAGCGCCACTCGGGCCAGGTGAAGAGCACCTACGCCACCGCCCTGCGCGGCTTCTCGGTGAAGATGAGCGAGCAGAAGGCGAAGGAACTGGCCGCCGATCCGTCGGTGGCCCGGGTGGAGGCCGACGGAGTGGCCTACGCCCTCGGCACCCAGCCCAACCCGCCCTCCTACGGCCTGGACCGCATCGACCAGCGCAACCTGCCGCTGGACAGGAGCTACACCTACCCCACCGACGCCGCCAACGTCACCACCTACATCGTGGACTCCGGAGTACGCCTGAGCCACCGCGACTTCGGTGGCCGTGCCGTCAGTGGCTACGACTTCATCGACAACGACTCCAACGCCTCCGACTGCCACGGTCACGGCACCCACGTCGCCGGAACCGTCGCCGGCAGCTCCTACGGCGTCGCCAAGGGCGCCAAGATCGTCAGCGTCCGCGTGCTGAACTGTCAGGGCACGTCCGGCAGCACCTGGGCCCGGTGCTCCGCGGCATCGACTGGGTCACCAAGAACGCCAAGAAGCCCGCCGTGGTCAACATGAGCGTCGGGGGCGGCAGGAACCAGACCATCAACGACGCGGTCAGCAACTCCGTCGCCTCCGGGATCACCTGGGTCGTCGCGGCCGGCAACGACAACGCCGACTCCTGCCAGTACTCCCCCTCCTCCACCCCCTCGGCCATCACGGTCGGCGCCACCAACAGCTCGGACGCCCGTGCCACCGGCTGGAACAACGGCCAGGCCTCCAACTACGGCACCTGCCTGAACATCTTCGCCCCCGGCGACAACATCATCTCGACGTCCAACTCCGGCGACACCGCCTCCCAGTCGATGAGCGGCACCTCCATGGCGTCCCCGCACACGGCCGGCGCCGCCGCGTTGCTCCTGGCCGCCAACCCGTCGCTGACCCCGGCCCAGGTCCGCGACAAGCTCGTCGCCGACGCCACGCCCAACAAGGTCACCGACGCCCGCACCGGCTCCCCGAACCGTCTGCTGTTCACCGGTACCGGCGGTGGCGAGGACCCCACCGACCCGCCGCCCACCGACAAGAAGTTCCAGAACACCAGCCAGTACCAGATTCGCGACCACTCCACCGTCGAATCGCCCATCACGGTCACCGGCATCCCCGGCAACGCTCCCGCCAACCTGTCGGTCACCGTCGACATCCGCCACACCTTCCGCGGTGACCTCAAGGTCGAACTGCTCACCCCGGGCGGCGGCGTGGGCCTCCTGAAGAACTTCAACCCCAACGACAGCGCCGACCACGTCCAGGGCACGTTCACGGTCAACGCCTCCAGCAAGCCCGCCAACGGCGTCTGGAAGCTGCGCGTCACCGACAACTGGACCAACGACACGGGCTACATCAACTCCTGGTCCCTCCAGTTCTGATCCTGGTCCCTCCAGTTCTGACCCGGCCGCCACTTCCCGGCCGTCCCACCTGACCGTCACACCAACTGCTGCGCTGCGGAGCCCGGTCCGTCCGAGCCCCGCAGCGCAGCTTCGGGCTGTAGCGGTCTCGCGCTCGTCGGCTGCGGCCCCGAAGCGACGGAACTGACCTGCCTGCGGGATCTCTCGGTTCGTGACGTCCCGCTGGATGCCCGGATCGGTATCGCCCCCGGCCTGGCGCTCCTGGTCCAGGACGGGTCGGTCGTCGGCTGGAGTCTGACCGACCCTGTCCGGTACCTGACGACCGGGTACGCCGCTACCTGACGACCGGGTACGCCGCTTCTGACCCCGCTCCGCCCGCTCAGGCCACCAGGCTGCGGCTGGCCGAGTGCCTGGCGCTGATCACCCGGCCCCTGGTCGACGAGGTGATGGACAGGGAACCGGACGCCTGGCGCCGACTCCGTACGACCGAGCAGGCCCTGCGCGGACAGCGGGAGGACCCGCTCAGGGCAGCGGCCCTCCACCAACTCGTGGCCCGCCTGATCGAGGACTACGAGAACTGGTGAGCGGGGTGGCCCAGGGGTGCCCAGGGGTTCGCCACGTTCGTTCCTCGCCCCCTGCCTCCCAGACTGACTGGCGCGGTGTAGCGGGTGCAGCAGCCGTAATCCTCTACGGAGAGCTGCTCGGCGTGAGGTAACCGTGGCGCCCGGTCTCCGCTGTTCGTGCCCCATCCCTGCCCCGTCCGTGCCCAGCGGAGTTCCCTTGCCCGCCCAGGGGTGTACGCAGGAGCGGCAGTCGGCTAACGGTCGGCCGGGGCGGCTGCCAGCCGGGCCGTCACCGCGCTCAGCCACAGCAGGCCGAGGCCGGCGCCGGCGGTGAACGCCAGGACCGAGGCGGCCGAGGCCATGAAACCCGCGAGGACGGCCACGGTCACGACGCGGGACGCGGCGGCCCAGCCCCGCAGGCCCCGGGCGGTGAGCGGGCGGGTCAGCACGACGAACGCGGCGCACAGGGCGAGATAGCCGATCATTCCGGCGGCCATGTGGGCGGCCCCGTGCCCGCTCATCACCGTCGCCTCGGGCGCTCCGGCGGGAAAGCCCGCACCGGCATCGGCCGGGAAAGCCGCCGCGGCCCAGAAGGAGACGCCGAACACGCCGACCATGGCCGGGCCCCACGTCCCGCCGGGGCCGCCGCGCAGCGCCCGCCGCAGTCCGGTCCCGCCAGCGATCAGCAGCGCACCGGTGAGCACGAAACTCGCCGTCTGGACCCAGCCCGCCTCACCCAGGGCGAGTTGGCTGATCGCGTTCCGCGCGAAGTGGAAGCCGTCGCGCGTGAAGCCCTGGACGATCCCGGCCGCCAGGAACAGCGGACCCGCCACCACACCGCCGACTGCGGGCCACCGGGCCGCCGATCGCGACGCGGTGGCGACATTTCGCGACCCCGTGGAGACAGAAGGGGCGCGGCGGCGGGGTGGGGTGAGTGCGTCGGTCATGGCGGACCTTCCTCGCTTCGACGGTGTCGCCCATATGACCGACGGCAAGGCGCGGAGTCATCGCCCTCGCCGATGTGCGCTGGGTCACGCGAGGGTGAGGGTGGCGCCCCCGCTCGACCACGCTGCTGGGAAGGGCACCGCCACACCCGTGCCGGTAGGGGCGGTGAACAGTGGACTACGCCGTGAGCAGTGGACGACAAGGGCGGCGGCGGCGAACGAGACAACGCTCGACGGCGATTTCCGGTCGGGGAGCGCGAGTTCGGGGCCCGTTACGTGGTTCGGCGGTGTACGAGGAGTGGGCCGGCGCGTTTGATTCGGCGGCCGGTGAGTGCGGTCTCGACGTGGCGGATTCCTTCCAGCGCTCCCAGTTGGCCCGTCAGGTAGTCGTGCATGGCTGCCGCGCTGGTGAGTTCCAGGATGGCGAGTACGTTCGTCGGGCCGGTCGTCGTGGCGGCGAAGGCGACCTCGCCGTGGGTTGCCAGCTGGTTCCCGACGGTCGTCAGCCGGGACGGCTCGACATCCAACCAGCAGATCGCCTCGACCGTGCGGCCGTAGAGCCGGGGGTCGATCTCGACCTCGAACAGCAGCAGGCCGCTCTCGACGAACTCGTTGACCCGGCGCCGTACCGTGGACTCGGGCGTGGCCGTCAGGTGCGCCAGGGCCGCGATGCTCGTACGGGCGTCCTCGGCGAGCAGGCGCAGGAGGCGGCGGTCCTGCGGGGTCGGTGCGAAGTGGGTGTCGTGCTCGGTCAACGCGGTTGGTTTCGGGGCCAGTTCTGTCTCCTCCTGCGCGGTCAGTTCGTTGAGACGTCCGGCCCAGCCGCCGACTCCGGCCACGGGGGCCAGCAGGCACTGCGCGGTGAGGGAGGAGATGTTGCTCCTGCGGCCGAGCTGGTCGAAGACGGTGCCGGGGCCGTCGGCGCCCGCCAGGCCGGCCTGGACGATGCACGTCAGCTCCGTGCCCGGGGACAGTGAGGCGATCCAGGAGGTGTCCTCGCGGCCGGCGAGCGCGGCGCCGACCGCGTCGACCACGTCGGGCGTCGAGCGGATCCGGACGAACCAGTCGAGGTGGCCGAAGCGCCGCGCGTCGGAGACGCCGACGACGCGGAGCGCGAGTCGCGAGCGCAGCCGCTGGTAGCGGCGGGCCACCGTGCGCTCGCCGAGGCCCAGCACCGCCGCGATGCGGCTGAACGAAGCCCGTCCGTCGACCTGGAGCGCGTGAACGATCCGCCGGTCGGTGGCGTCGATCGTGACGTGATCCTCCGTCATGGGCCCCCCGAGGGCAGTGATGCGCCGATACCTGCCGACTTTACGTCCGGATGCTGACCGGCGCGGGAGGCTGCTGAGTGCTCAGTCCCGTAGTTCCGTCCTGTAGGTCCGTCCCGTAGTTCAGCCACGTAGGTCCGTCCCGTAGATCAGCCACGTAGTTCCGTCCTGTAGATCAGCCACGTAGGTCCGTCCCGTCGATCAGCCCCGCAACCCAGCCCCGTAGCTCGCTCCTCCAACGCGTTCACCCGCCGCCCCTGCCCGCCGCGTTCCGTCGTCGCCCTCGCCCCCACCGCCGTACTCAGCCGCCGCACTCCCCGCCGTACTCAGCCCTCTGCCCAGGAGAGAGCATGCTCACCGTCCTGCCCATCCGCTACGTCGCCGACATCGAGGCGTCCCGCACGTTCTACACCGGGCTCGGCCTGGTCTTCCGGCCCGAGGAGAGCGTGGCCGTCTGGGCGCGCCTCGACGCCGGGGCCGGTGCCGTCGGGCTTCATGACGCGGCCGTCTCCAAGGGCAGGCCGGCCGGGACGGTGGAGCTCGGGTTCTCCACCGACGAGAAGCTGGAGGACGTCGCCGACCGGCTCACGGCCGCCGGATACGCGTACGAACTCGTCGAGGAAGACTTCGGGCGCAGCCTTCGCGTCACCGACCCGGACGGCGTCGTCGTCCAGATCCAGGAGATCGATGTCGAGACCGTGCGGCATGCGCAGTCGCTGCTCTGACGCCTCGCCGCCGGTCGCGCCGGGAGGAGCACCGTGGAACCTCTGATCGCCCTGGTCGTCGTCCTCGGTGTCACCCTGGCGGCGAACGCCCTGTGGCTCCACCGCGACCGGAGCCTCGTACTCGCCCTCCGCGCGGGGCTCTGCGCGATGTTCCTGCTGACGGGAGCCGTCCACTTCGTCGGCATGCGTACGGAACTCGTCGCCATGGTGCCCGGATGGCTGCCCTTCCCCGGGCTGCTGGTCACGGTGAGCGGGGTCCTCGAACTTGCCGGGGCGCTCGCCATGGTGGTCCGGAGACTCGTCCCGTGGGCGGGGATCGGGCTGAGCGCTCTGCTCGTGGCCATGTTCCCCGCCAACGTGGCGTGGGCGCTGTCGGAGTCGGGCCTGCCGTGGTGGGACGAGCTGCTTCCCCGTACGGTCATGCAGCTGGTGTTCCTCGCGGCGACGCTCACCCTGGTCCGGCTGACGTTGCCCCGATCGACGCGGCGCGGTGGTCCGGTGGGCGGCGCCGGGCGCGGTGCTCCGGTGGGCGGCGCCGAGGGCGGTGGTCCGGTGAGCGGCGCCGGGGGCGGTGCTCCGGTGAGCGGCGCCGGGGGCGGTGTCACGCGCGTATGAGGGGCCGGCGTCTCAGGTAGCGCGCCCGGCGAGCCCGCTGCGCCAGGCCCAGGCCGCGATCTCCACGCGGTTTCTCGCCCCGAGCTTGGCCTGCACGTTGGTCAGGTGTGTTTTGACCGTGCCCACGGTGATGAACAGGGCTGCGGCGATCTCGGCGTTGGTCAGGCCCTCGGCCAGCAGCACGACGACCTCCCTCTCGCGTGGGGAGAGCGGGGCGTGCCGGGCGTCGGGGGTGTTCGGCTTCGGTCCGGTGGAGGCCGTACGGAGCTGTCTCAGGAGCCGGACCGTGATCGACGGGCTCACCAGGGAGTCGCCCGCCGCGGCCGCCCGGACCGCCTCGGCCAGCAGGCGTGGGCCGGAGTCCTTGAGGATGAACCCGCCGGCACCCGCGTCCACCGCGCGGGCCAGGTAGTCCTCGTCGTCGAAGGTGGTCACGATCACGACCTGCGGCCGGTACGAGGCCTGGGGCCGGGTGAGGTGGCGCAGGGCGTCCAGGCCGTCCAGGCGTGGCATCCGGATGTCCATGAGAACGACGTCCGGCCGGTGCAGCTCGGCCATCTCCAGGGCCTGGAGACCGTCCTGGGCCTGGGCGACGACCTGGATGTCGTCCTCGGCCGAGAGGATCATGGCCATGCCGGAGCGGACCATCTCCTGGTCGTCGGCGAGCAGTACCCGGATCACGGGCCGTCCCTCCACGCGCTCTCCAAGGGGATATGGGCGCTGACCCGCCAGTGGCCGCTGCCGTCGGGGCCGGCCCGGAACACGCCGCCTTCGGCGGTGACGCGTTCCTCCAGTCCGACGAGACCGTACCCCGCCGCCGTCGGTGTGCCCTCCCCGGGCAGAACGTTGACGATGTCGAGTTCGGCGGACCGGGGAAGGGCCCGGAGCGTCACGGACACCTGCCGGGCGCCCGGTGCGTGCTTGCGCACATTGGTCAGCGACTCCATGGTGACCCGGTGCACGGCCGCCATGGCCGCCGTCGGCAGGCGGTCGACGGGCCCCTCCTCCTCGAGGCGGGCGCGCCCTCCGCCGGGCAGCGCGAAGGCCGCCACCAGGGTGCGGAGTTGTTCCGCCCCGCCCGCCGGTAGGAGCGCGGCCTCCTCCGTACGGAGCCCGCTCACCATGTACCGCAGAGCCCTCAGGGCCTCCGCAGCCGCCCGTTCGATCTGCCCCAGCGCCGACGCGGCCATCTCCGGCCTGGACGCCGCGACCACCTGGGCCCCCTGGGCCTGCACGACGATGCCCGTCACATGGTGAGCCACGAAGTCGTGCAGGTCCCGGGCGAAGGTGAGCCGCTGCTCCAGGCGCACCTGCTCCGCGTGGCGCCGGCGGTCGACGGCTGCCAGCCGGGCCACGAGCGCCCCGATCAGCCCGGCACAGACGGCGAGCGTGCAGAACATCGCCAGGATGAGGCTGTTCTCGGTCGCTTCGACGGCCACCGGTCGCAGGACCACGGCCAGGCAGAGCAGGAGGGCCGCCCCGGCGGCGGGCCAGGCGGCCCCGTACCGGACCGTGACGACCAGCACCACGATGAGCGCGGTGATCTCGAACAGGGTGTACGCGTCGGCGTGGCCCGCCGACGACCCCTGCCTGTCCGCCACCCCACGCATCCACGCACTGCATGCGAGGGACACGGCCCCCGCCAGTGCGCCGGCCACCGCCAGGGTCCGCGGATCGCTCCGCCGACGGCGTACCGCCCAGACCGCCACCGCCAGGACGGGCGCGAGGGCCGAGAGGCGGGCCTGGAACGCGACGGGGGTCCGGTAGACACCCGTGCGGTAGTCGGCGGCGAGCGCCAGTACGAGGGCGGACCCGACGAGAACGGCACCGAGGCGGAACAGGACACGGCGCGTCCGGGAGGAGCCTCTGCCGAAGTGCGGGGAGTACATGTCCGCAGCGTACGTACCCGCCTCGGGCGAGCCTCTCTGCCGAAAGTCGTAGTGCTCCGGGCAGGCTCCGTCCTTCGGCAGATCCGCCACGGCAGCCGCGCGGACAGGATCGGAAGCTCGGGGCGATCGACGTACCAGCCGCGGACGAACAGCCGTGACAGCCGCGGACGAACAGTCGCTACAGCCGCGGACAAACACCCGCAACAGCCGTGGACGAACCAGCCGCAGGGGCACCCATGAACTTCCAGACCCAGATTCCCACCGCCGCCGTTCTCGGACCGGTGCTCGCCGCCTTCGCCCTCGTGGCCCTCGTACGCCACCGGCGCGGCGTCCCCGGCTGGCGGGGCGGCCCGCTGGTGCTGCGCGTCGTCACCGCGCTCTACGCGGCAGCGGTCGCCTCACTCACCTTCTTCCCCCTGTGGATCTACGGCGGGGACTACCGCAACCAGGCGGAGTGGATCGGGCAGATCCAGCCGATCCCGTTGCTCATGGCGGACCTCACCATGATCCCCAACGTGATCATGTTCCTGCCGCTCGGCTTCCTCCTGCCGCTGCTCCTCCCCCGCCTCGGCCGCGGCCGCACCGTCCTGGCCTGCGCCCTCATCAGCCTGGGCATCGAGGTCGTCCAGCTGTTCCAGTACGTCGTCTTCGCCAACGGCCGCGCCGTCGACGTCAACGACCTGATCGCCAACACACTGGGCGGCCTCCTCGGGTACGCGATCCTGCGCGCCGCGCAGCGCACGGCCGCCGTGCGCACCGTGCTGGACAAGGTGTCCCCGTCGCCCGAGACCGTATGACCGGCTGACCGGCTGACCGGCTGGTCGCCTGACCGGCTGACGCGCTGACTGGCTGACCGGCCGCCGGTCTCGACAGCGCGGCTCCGACCGGAAGTTATTGACCGATCGTTCTTGATTGATCTACGGTCTTCGACGTGGCCAGGACCAAGGAATTCGATCCGGACGCCGCACTGCAGTCGGCCCTCGAGCTGTTCTGGCGGCGCGGCTACGAAGCGACGTCGGTCACCGATCTCGTCGAGCACCTCGGCATCGGTCGCGCCAGCATCTACGCCACCTTCGGCAACAAGCACGAGCTGTACCTGAAGGCCATGGACCGGTACTCCGAGGGGTGCGATCCGCTCCTCCTCGCCGAGCTGTCCCAGCCGGGGCCCGCGCTGCCCGCGGTGCGGGCGGTGGTGCGTCGCTTCGCCTCGGAGTCCACCTCCCCCGAGAGCCGGTCGCAGGGCTGCCTCATCACCAATACGGCAGCCGAACTGGCCCCGCACGACCCGGCGGCGGCCCGTCGGGTCGAGAGCAGCTGGGAGCATCTGGAGACGCTGTTGCAGTCCGCGCTCGTCCGTGCGCGAGCCCAGGGCGAGCTGCCCGAGGACCGCGACCCGCGGGCGCTGGCCCGCATGCTGCTCGTCCTGTTGCAGGGCGTACGGATCACCGGCAAGGCCTCCGGCGATGCCGCCCGGGTGCGGGATGCGACCGAGCAGGCGCTGACCCTGCTGGAGTGACGCGCACGCACCGGGGAGCGCGTACGCCCGGATCGTGTGCGTCCGGATCGTGTGCGTCCGGATCGCGCGCATGCGGAGTCGCCATGTGCCGCCGGGCTCTCCCGCATGCTCGAATAATGGAACGAACAGTCAAGTACGAAGTGGGGGGGCGCGACCGCCAGGGAAGCCGCCGAGGAAGCCGTCAAGCAGGCCGCCAAGTAGGCCGTCAGCGTCTCGGCCCGTAGCGGGCCGGCTTGGTCCTGCTCGGCGGGACCGTACCGCTCGTCCCGTTCCCGTACGTCAGGCGTCGCGCCCACGACCCGCCCCTGCCGCCTCAGACCTCCGAATCGACGCTTCAACAGAGCTGCAAATCAAGGGAGTTACCGAAGATGGACCGCTTCACAGACAAGTCCGTGCTCGTCACCGGCGCCGGCTCCGGTCTCGGCCGGGCCATCGCGCTCGCCTTCGCCGCCGAGGGCGCCTCCGTGATCGCCGCGGGGCGCACCCCGGCCTCCCTGGACGGGACGGTCGGCCTCATCGAGGCGGCCGGCGGTACAGCCGCCGCGGTCACGGTCGACGTCACCGACTCCGGCCGGCTCCAGGATCTCGTACGCGAGAGCGTCACCCGCTTCGGCGGTCTCGACATCGCGGTCAACAACGCCGGGATACTCCGCGGCACCGTCCCCGCCGGAGAGGTGAGCGAGGAGGACTGGGACGCGGTGCTGCGGACCAACGTCACCGGGGTCTGGCTGGCCATGAAGCACGAGATCGCACACATGAAGGAGAACGGCGGCGGCGTCATCGTCAACATCTCCTCCAACCTCGGCGCGCACCTGCGCATCCCGAACGCCGCCGCGTACATCACCTCGAAGGCGGCGGTCTCCGCGCTGACCCGCGCCGCCGCTCTCGACCACATCCACCAGGGCATTCGCATCAACGCGGTCAGTCCGGGCGCCTCCGACGCCCCCATGTCCCTGCGGCCCGGCGAGACCGAGGCCGATCGCGCCGAGCGGGTCACGTCGGAGAACCCGCTCGGCCGGGTCGCGGGGGCCGATGAGGTGGCCGCCGCCGTGCTCTACCTCGCCTCGCCCTCGGCCGGCGCGGTGGTCGGCACCGACCTGGTCGTCGACAGCGGGTCGTCGGCCTGACGGTTGGAACAGTTGGATGAGACGGGTGGATGGGGTGGGTGAGGTGGGCGACGTGGGCGAGGCCGTGGCGCCAAGGGGCTACGGTGCCGGAGCGTTCCGTTCCAGGCGGGCCCGGAGAGTGGCTTCGAACTCCTCGGCGCGGGTGAGCTGAACGCGGAGCCGCTCGACCTGCTCGGCGGCGGCCCGCTGGTACTCCCGTACGCGCGAGAGCAGGGCCTCGCGCTCGTCCACGTCCAGATCGGCGTCGGTACCGGAGTCGGCGTCGATATCGGAGTCGGCACCGGCACCGGCACCGGCACCGGCACCGGTATCGGTATCGGTATCGGCGCCGCCACCGGCACCGGACCCGGCGTCCACATGCATACCGGCTGCGGCGTCGGCGTCGGCGTCGGCGTCGAGGCGGTCGGTGGCGTCCAGCAGGTCGCGCATCTGGTCCAGGGTGAAGCCGAGCGGCTTCATCCGGCGGATGACCATGAGGCGGGCCACGTCGCTCTCCGTGTAGAGGCGGAAGCCGCCCTGGGAGCGGGCGGACGGGATCACCAGGCCACTCTCCTCGTAGTGGCGGATCGTGCGCAGGGACAGTTCGGTCCGTGCGGCGACCTCGCCGATCTGCATGTGCCCGCCGTCCACGCCCGCGATCCTCCGGCCCTTCTCGTCCCGACCGGCCCCACCGACCATCGGTCTCGGCAGGCATCACCGGGCCCTCGGCCCCGGTGGGCACCACCAGAGCCTCGGCCCCGGGGCGGCCTCACCGATCTCTACCCTAACGTTAGAGTAGAGATGCTGCTCGTGAGGGCGGCCAGTCGCCTCCCCAGATCGTGAGCCTCCGCTTGTCGCGCTTGTCCTCAGCCGCTTCCCCCGTGTCCCCGGCTGCCCTCCCCCGTGCCATGAAGGCCATGAAGCCCGACTGGCTCTCCGACCCGAAGGTCTGGCGCACCGAGGTGCTCGCCGGTCTCGTCGTCGCCCTCGCCCTGATCCCCGAGGCGATCTCGTTCTCGATCATCGCGGGGGTCGACCCGGCGATCGGCCTGTTCGCCTCCTTCACCATGGCCGTGGTGATCTCGGTCGTCGGCGGCCGACGCGCGATGATCTCCGCCGCGACGGGAGCCGTCGCCCTCGTCATCGCGCCGCTCAACCGTGACCACGGCCTCGGCCACCTGATCGCCGCCGTCATCCTGGCCGGCGTCTTCCAGGTGGTCCTCGGCGCGCTGGGAGTGGCGAAGCTGATGCGGTTCATCCCCCGCTCGGTGATGGTCGGCTTCGTCAACTCGCTCGCCGTCCTGATCTTCATGACCCAGATCCCGGAGATGCGGAACGTCCCGTGGGCCGTCTACCCGCTGATCGTCGGCGGCCTGGCGCTCATGGTGTTCTTCCCGAGGATCACCACCGCGGTCCCCGCCCCGCTCGTCTCCATCGTGATCCTCACCGCCATCACCGTCGGCGCGGCCATCGCGGTGCCGACCGTCGGCGACCGGGGCGAGCTGCCGTCCTCCCTGCCCGTGCCGGGCCTGCCGGATGTGCCGTTCACTCTGGACACGTTGACGACGATCGCCCCGTACGCGTTCGCCATGGCGCTGGTCGGCCTGATGGAGTCCCTGATGACGGCCAAGCTCGTCGACGACATCACCGACACACGGTCCGACAAGACCCGCGAGTCCGTGGGCCAGGGCATCGCGAACATCGTGACCGGCTTCTTCGGCGGTATGGGCGGCTGCGCGATGATCGGCCAGACGATGATCAACGTGAAGGTCTCGGGTGCCCGCACCCGCCTCTCGACCTTCCTCGCGGGCGTGTTCCTGATGGTGCTGTGCGTCGTCTTCGGCCCGGTCGTCTCCCACATCCCCATGGCCGCACTGGTCGCCATCATGGTCATGGTCTCGTTCGCGACCTTCGACTGGCACTCCGTCACGCCCAGGACCCTCAAGCGGATGCCCGCCGGCGAGATCGCCGTCATGGTGATCACCGTCGGCTGTGTCGTGGCCACCCACAACCTCGCCGTCGGCGTCGTCGTCGGCTCGGTCACCGCCATGGTCATCTTCGCCAAGCGCGTCGCCCACTTCGCGTCGGTCACCGCCGTGACCGACCCCGACGGTACGACCGTCGTCTACCGCGTCACCGGCGAACTGTTCTTCGCCTCCTCCAACGACCTCGTCGGCCAGTTCGACTACGCGGGCGACCCCGGCAGGGTCGTCGTCGACCTGAGCGCGGCGCACATCTGGGACGCCTCCTCCGTCGCCACCCTCGACGCCATCGAGGCCAAGTACGCCCAGCGCGGCAAGAGCGTCGAGATCACCGGGCTCAACGGCCCCAGCGCCGACCTGCGCTCCAAGCTCAGCGGCGAACTCGCGGCCGGTCACTGACGGCCGGTCCCGCCGGCCCCGCACGCCGCCGCCCCTGCGCGGGGCGCGGAACGAGGCCCCGGTCACCGGTCGTGCCCACCGCCCCGGCCACCGGCCGCACTCGCGGCCCCGCTCACCGTCCCGGTCACCGTCCGCGCTGACCGCCCGCGCTCCCCGGCCTCCGGCCACCGGTCGTACTCACCGCCCCCGCTCACCGGCCCCCGGTCACCGGCCGTTGTCCTCCGCGAGCGTGTGGGCGACCAGGGCGTTGGCGTGGCCGTGGCCCAGGGCGTGTTCGGTCTTGAGCCAGGTGACCAGCTCCATGTGCTTGGTGAGCGGGGAGGAGCGGATGAGGTCCTTCCACTCCGAGACCGGGCGGCCGTACTTCTTCTCGATCGAGGGGAAGTAGCTGGCAGGGCCCTTCACGGCGTCGGTCATGGCGTGTGTCCTGTCTGTCGGGCGAGTCGGAGAATCGTCGTTGTCGTCGTCGTCGTTGTCGTCGTCGTAGTTGTTGTCGTCGTCGTCGTCGCCCGTATGACCGGTGGTGGGCGGAGAAGTCATCGGTACGGCGACCATGACCTGCGTCACAGCGGGCCGCCGGGCAGGTCCAGGCCGAAGTGCAGCGCGCCGATCGTCATCCGGCGCGCGTGGTAGAAGCGGTGCGCCTGGACGTTGGCGGTGCCGGAGTCCAGCTCCACCCGGACGCAGCCCGCCGCCCGGCCGCGCCGCTCCAGCTCCGCCAGCAGGCGCGCGCCCACCCCCCGGCCCCGTGACGCGGGCGCCGTCACCAGGTCGTCGACGAACAGCACCCGGCCCCGGCTGGTCGCCAGCAGGCGGTGGGTGGCGGCCCCCAGGGCCCGGCCCGTGGCGGCGTCGTACGCGACGGTGAAGCGGAGCCCCTGGCCGTACGCCTCGTCGGAGAAGGCGGTGAAGGCGGCAGCGGTCAACTCCGGGCGCAGAGTGCGGATCAGCGGTGCGACGTCGGCGGACATACGGGGGTCGTCGGGCGTGAGGTCGGTGAGTGTCAGGTCCACGACGCTCATGCTAGAAGCGGGCCGGGCCCCCGTCGCCGGCTTCCCCGAACTACCCCCACCCCCTACCGAAAGATCGCCCACCCGAGATCAACCGACCTGACAGAGAGCCCCTACGCGTGGTGACGGCGCCCGTCCGCCGCTGCCAGAATCCGGCACCATGCTCGCCGCTTACATCGAACAACTCGGCCCGCCCGACACCATCCGGTACGGCGAACTCCCCCCGCCTGTGGCACAGGCGGGCGAGGTTCTCGTCGACGTGAGTGTCGCTTCCGTCAACCATGTCGACACCTTCGTCCGGTCCGGGGCCTGGCGCACGCCCCTGACCTTCCCCTTCGTCATCGGGCGCGATCTGGCCGGCACCGTCGCCGCGTCCGCGCCCGGTACCGGCTTCGAGGCCGGCGACCGCGTGTGGTGCAACAGCATGGGGCACGCCGGCCGGCAGGGCGCCGCGGCCCAGCGCGTGGCCGTCCCCGCCGACCGGCTCTACCGGCTCCCCGACGGGGTGGACCCGGAGGACGCCGTCGCGCTGGCCCACCCCGCCGCCACCGCCTACCTCGCCCTGCATCCGCACGGCCGTGTCCAGGCCGGTGAGACCGTCGTCGTCCTGGGCGGCGGCGGCAACGTGGGCAGCGCCCTCATCGTGCTGGCCGTGCACGCCGGGGCGCGGGTCGTCACCACCGCCTCGGCCCGGGACGCCGACCGCCTCCGGGGCCTCGGGGCCGACGAGGTCATCGACTACCGCGACCCGGATGTGGTGGGGCGGCTCAGGGCCGCCTGCCCGAAGGGGGTCGACGTGTGGATCGACACCTCGGCCCGCAACGACCTGGAGACCGCCGTGGACCTGCTCGCCTGGCGCGGGCGGGTCGTGGTGCTCGCCGGGCTCACCACCCGGCCGGTGCTGCCCGCCGGGCCGCTGTACCTCAAGGACTGCTCCGTGGTGGGCTTCGCCATCTCGCAGGCCACCACCGCCGAACTCGCCGCGGCGGCGGAGACCATCGGCACGTTGCTGGCGTCGGGGAAGCTCCGTCCTCCGGCGACGGTTCCGATGCCCCTCAGCGCCGCAGCCGACGCTCACGGCCGTCTCGAACGCGGCGAGGTCCGGGGAAAAATCCTGCTCAGGGTGGAAGCGGAAGTTCCGTCCGCCAGAACTTGACGGACCCTTCCGGGGTTTGTTGACCCCGGTTCCGCGCGCCACCAGAGTTCTCCCCATGAGTGAATCAATCATCGACAATTCCCCGCTCTTCGAACTGCGCGCGGACATCGCCGTATCAGCCACCCCGAAAGAGGTCTACGCGGTCGTCAGCGATTTGCCGCGCAGCGCCGAATGGAGCCCCGAATGCCGGGGCGGTGAATGGATCGGCGGTGAGCCCTCGGCGGTGGGCACGGTCTTCCGCGGCGAGAACCTGCGCAGCGAGGAGGTCGTCTCGTGGGCCCCGCTCGTGCGTGGCACCTGGTACACCGAGGCTCGCGTCACCGCCGCCGAGCCGGGCGTGACCTTCCGCTGGATGATGCTCTCGCACGCACAGGACGACCAGGAATCGGTCTGGGGCTTCGACATCGAGCCGCTCGCCGAAGGCAGCAAGCTGATCCACCACTTCCGGATGGGAAAGGCCACCGCCGGAATTCACAAGATCGTCTCCGAGCTCGACGAGGACGCCCGGAAGCGATTCGTCGCGGACTGGACCGCCAAGTTGGAACGGGACCTCGACGACACCCTCAAGCGAATCAAGGACGTCATCGAATCCGCATGACGGGTTCCTTCCCGCGTACGTGAAACGGAGTGGGCGAGATGTTTCTGCAACGAATAGGGAACAAGGGCATCCGGCTGGGGACGCTCTTCGACCGGGCGGCCGCCCGGCACCCGGGCAACATGGTGATCCTGGACCACGACCTGGACGTCGCGCCCGAGCTGGGCCGCCGCCTGGCCCTGACCGAGGTGGCCGAGCTGGTCGCCGAAGTGGCGTCGCGGCTGTGGGCCGCCGGGGTCCGCACCGGTGAGCGGGTCGTGGTCCACAAGACCGACGGCTTCGACATTTCGCTCCTGGCCTGCGCCGCGGCCCGGATCGGCGCCGTACCGGTGCTGCTCTCCCCCAAGCTGGACGGTGCCACCGTCGTCGAGCTGGTGCGCCGGGCCAACCAGCCCTACCTGGTCACCGACGAGGCCAAGCTCACCAGCAGCCTCCCCGGGGACATCTTCGAGGCGGCGGCGAAGGTGCTCCTCACCTCCGGCACGTTCGAGGGCGCGACCCCGCTGGCGTCGTACGCCGGCGCCGAGCGGGTCGCCCCGATCACCATGCCGCCGGACCACCCGACGCTGATCACCCACACCTCGGGCACCACCGGCACGCCGAAGCTGGCGGTGCACACCGGGCACACCTTCGAGGCCCGCTACCGCCCCCAGGCCACCGTGGTCTCGGCGGTCCGCAGCCGCGAACCGGTCGCCATCCACGTCTCGTTCGTGCACTCGCGGATGTTCACGGCCATGCCGATCGCGGTGCTCCAGGGCCACCCGTTGATCATCCTCAGGGACGACGACCCGGAGACGGTGGGCACGCTCTTCTCGCAGGTCCCGCCGGGGCTGATCGAGGCCCACCCCAACACCTTCCTGCGGTGGGAGGTGCTGGCGAACGACCCGCGCGGCCCGCTGAGCAACGTCAAGTACTTCAGCTCCACCTTCGACGCCATCCACCCGCGGACCGTCCACAAGCTGCTGGGCGCCTCGCGCCGCCGGCTGCCGCTGTTCGCCCAGGCGTACGGCCAGAGCGAGGTCGGCCCGATCGCGGCGCGCACCTACTCCCGCAAGCGCGGCGCCGAGGCGGACGGCCGGTGCGTCGGCTCGCCGTTCCACGGGATGACCAACGTACGGGTGGTCAGCCGGGACGGCCGGCCGGCCACCAAGTCCTCGCCGGGATACATCGAGGTCCGCAGCGACGGCCGGATCGTCACCTACCTCGGCGAACACGAGCGGTGGGAGAAGCAGGTCAACGACGGCTGGTGGCGGATGGGAGACGTCGGCTACCGCACCAAGTGGGGCTGTCTGCACCTGCTGGACCGCGAAGTGGACGAGATCCCCGGTGTGGAGTCCACCCTGGAGATCGAGGACAAGCTCTTCGCGCGGGTCGAGGACCTGGTCGAGGTCATCATCATCCCCGGCCCGGACGGCCGGCCCGTGCCGGTGGTCTCCACCCGCGACGACAAGCCGCTGGACGAGCGCGTGTGGCAGGAGGCCGTGGTCGGTCTGCCGCCGATGGCGGACCCGGTCCGCTGGAAGCTGGAGGACCTGCCGCAGACCGCGACCACCAAGATCAAGCGGCTGGAGCTCGCCCGTCTGCTGGCGCTGGACCCCACCGGGACGGGGGGCTGACATGACTGAGGCTCCTCTCGAGATCTGTGTGGTGGGCGCCGGCCCCCGCGGCCTGTCGGTGGTGGAACGGCTCTGCGCCAACGAGCGGGCCACCCCGCGCCACGCCGGGGTCACCATCCATGTGGTGGACCCCTCCCCGCCGGGGGCGGGCACGGTCTGGCGGCCCGAGCAGTCCCGGCACCTGCTGATGAACACGGTGGCCTCGCAGATCACCGTCTTCACCGACGACAGCGCCCAGCTGGAGGGCCCGATCGAATCGGGGCCCAGCCTGTACGAGTGGGCCCGCGCCCTCGTCGCCCGGACCGAGGCGGGCCACGCCGAGGCCGACGACGACGTACTGGCGGAGGCCAGGGCCCTGGGCCCGGACTCCTACCCCACCCGGTCCTTCTACGGCCGCTATCTGCGCAGCTGCTTCCAGGAGGTGGTGGACCGGGCCCCGCAGCACGTGGCGGTCAAGGTGCACCGCTCCCGCGCGGTGGCCATCGCCGATGTGCACGGGGTCACCGACGGCACCCAGGGCGTACGGCTGGAGGACGGCACCCGGCTCAACCAGCTCGACGTGATCGTCCTGGCCCAGGGCCACCTGCCCACCCGGCTGACCCCGCGCGAGGCCCGTACGGCGGGTCTCGCCCGGATCCACCACCTGACGTACGTGGCCCCGGCCAACCCGGCCGACCTGGACCTCAGCTCCATCCGCCCCGGGCAGCCGGTGCTGCTGCGCGGGCTGGGGCTGAACTTCTTCGACCACATGGCGCTCTTCAGCGCGGGCCGGGGCGGGACCTACGAGCGCGGCGAGGACGGCCGGCTCGTCTACCGGCCCTCGGGCCGCGAGCCGCAGATGTACGCCTTCTCGCGGCGCGGGATCCCGTACCACTCCCGCGGTGAGAACCAGAAGGGCGCCTTCGGCCGCTACTTCCCCCGGCTGCTCACCGTCGAGTACATCGTGGGCCTGCGGGCCCGCTCCGCCGAGGGCGAGCAGATCCGGTTCAGCACCGACCTGTGGCCGCTGATCGCCCGCGAGGTGGAGAGCGTCTACTACCAGACCCTGCTCACCTCCCAGGGCCGCGCGGACGACGGCGAACAGCTGGCGGAACGGTACCTGAACCGGCCCACCGGCGACAACGGGACGCGGCTGCTCGCGGAGTTCGGCATCGCCCCGGACGAGCACTGGTCCTGGGAACGGCTCTCCAAGCCGTACGAGGACCGGCAGTTCACCAGCCGGGAGAGCTTCCGGACCTGGCTGCTGGAGTACCTGGCCGCCGACGTGGTCGCGGCGCGCAGCGGCAACGTCAGCGGGCCGGTCAAGGCCGCGCTGGACGTGCTGCGCGATCTGCGCAACGAGATCCGGCTCGCGGTGGACCACGGCGGTCTGGAGGGCGACTCCTACCGGGACGAGCTGGAGGGCTGGTACACGCCGCTCAACGCGTTCCTGTCCATCGGCCCGCCGGCCTCGCGCATCGAGGAGATGATCGCCCTCATCGAGAGCGGTGTGCTGGAGGTGACCGGACCGGGCACGAAGATCGCGGTGGACACCACCGCACCGCAGTTCGTCGCGGTCTCCACCGACGTCCCCGGGCCGCCGATCCACTCCACGGTCCTGATCGAGGCCCGGCTGCCCGAGCCCGATCTGCGGCGCACCGACGATCCGCTGATGCGCCATCTGCTCGACACCGGGCAGGCCCGCCCGTACTCCATCTCCGGATCCCAGGGCAGCAGTTACCAGACCGGTGGGCTGGCCGTCACCGAGCGGCCCTACCGGCTGCTGGACGGGACCGGCCAGGCGCATCCGCGGCGCTTCGCCTACGGCGTGCCGACGGAGTCGGTGCACTGGGTCACCGCCGCGGGCATCCGCCCCGGCGTCGACTCGGTGACGCTGGGCGACTCGGACGCCATCGCGCGGGCGGCCCTGGCCGTGCCGCCCGTCGCCCACCGCCCGTGGTCCGCGAAGCCCCACGCCTCGGAAGAGGGCATCGTCGGGGTGATCGTGTGACGGCCGAGGCAACCGGCCCCCGGCCCGCCGCCCCCGGTGCTCCCGCACCGGGGGCGGCGGGCCGCCCGGCCGGTGCCGCCCCGGGGACGCCGCCACCGGCCGCCTTGGGCATCGACTCGGGGCTGCTCTCGCCGGTCCGCGCGGGTACGCCCGGTGAGGCGGCGACCGGCGACGAGGCCTGGCTTCAGGCCATGCTGGACGCCGAGGCGGCGCTGACCCGGGCCCAGGCCGGGATCGGCACCGTACCGAAGGAGGCCGCCGAGACCGTCACCCGTACGGCTCGGGCGGAGGCGCTGGACCTGCGGGCGCTGGCGCTCGCCTCCCGGGAGACGGCCAACCCGGTGGTCTCCCTGGTGGCGGCGCTGACCCGGGCCGTCGCGGAGGTCTCCCCGGAGGCGGCCGAGTACGTGCACCGGGGCTCCACCAGCCAGGACATCCTGGACACCGGGGCCATGCTGGTCGCCGCCCGGACCCTGGAGCTGATCGCGGCGGACCTGGCTCGGGCGGCCGACTCCCTGGCCGGGCTGGCGCGGGAGCACCGGGACACCGTGATGCCCGGCCGGACGCTCGCCCTCCAGGCCGTACCGACCACCTTCGGGCTGAAGGCGGCGGGCTGGCGGCGGCTGCTGCTGGACGCCCACCGGCGGATCACCGCGGTCCTCGACGGCGGTCTGCCCGTCTCCCTCGGCGGGGCGGCCGGCACGCTCGCCGGCTACCTGGAGTACGCCCTGGTCGACGGCGACGAGCGGGCCGAGGACGTGGACGGCTACCTCGGACTGCTGCTCGACGGGTTCGCCGCCGAGACGGGACTGGCGCGGCCCCCGCTGCCCTGGCACTCCCTGCGGACGCCCATCGCGGATCTCGGCGCCGCCCTGGCCTTCACCACCGGCGCGCTCGGCAAGATCGCGATCGACGTCCAGTCGCTGGCCCGGACCGAGGTCTCCGAGGTCGCCGAGCCGTCCGTGGCGGGGCGCGGCGCCTCCTCGGCCATGCCGCACAAGCGCAACCCGGTGCTGGCCACGCTGATCCGCAGCGCGGCGCTCCAAGTCCCGCTGCTGGCAGCGGGGTTGACCCAGTGCCTGGTCTCCGAGGACGAGCGCTCGGCGGGTGTCTGGCACGCCGAGTGGTCGCCGCTGCGCGAGTGCCTGCGGCTGACCGCCGGGGCCTCCCACACGGCGGTGGAGCTGTGTGCGGGGCTCGAGGTGCGTACGGACCGGATGCGGGAGAACCTGGCGCTCACCGGCGACCAGGTGGTGACGGAGCGGATCGCCGCGCGTCTGGCCCCGCACCTGGGGCGTACGGCGGCCAAGCGGCTGCTCGGTGAGGTGGCCGACGAGGTACGGATGAGCCGCCGTTCGCTGGCGCAGGTGCTGGCGTCCCTCCCGCAGGCGGCGGAGCTGCTGCCGGCCGGCGCGGAGCTGGAGCGGCTGTGCGACCCGGCCGGCTACACGGGAGCGGCGGGCGCCCTGGTCGACCGGGAGGTGGGGCGGGCGGCGAAGTCCCCTCGGCGCTGAAACACACAGATGCGCGGTGGCATCCCTCCCGGGGTGCCACCGCGCAGGTGTGTTCAGCCCTGGCCGTGCAGCCGGCGCACCAGCTCCCGCGCCCAGCTGTCGTCGTACGCCTCGAACATCGGGAAGCCGCCCTTCTCCGGCCTCTCCGTCCACCGGCAGCTCACCCCGGGGTTGTGCGCGGCGTATCCGCCGGGCGCGAACAGGTGCGGGCTGCCCTGCACCCCGGGCCCCCGGGCGATGTCCCACTGGCTGTAGACCTCGGCCCGGCCCGCGCCCGCGCGCAGCGCCTCGGCCAGCGCCCCCGCGTCCACGTGCTCGCACTCCTCGGCCAGCTCCAGGATCACCGCGTGCACGGCGATGGGGCGGCTCGTGGTGTAGAAGGCGTGGCGCAGCGCGGTGTCCAGCTCGTCGGAGGCCCGCAGCCCGCCCACGGCCGCCGACTTGGCGGCCTGGACGGCCTCCAGGGCGGGCAGCATGGTGGACGGGTAGGTCCACTCCGGTGCCGACCAGCGCCGCCAGCCGGTCTCCGGGACGCGGCCGGCGATGGCCGCGAGCTCCACGTCCACGATGTACTTCGGGGTGGGCTCCCGGTTGAACAGCTCCAGCGGGAAGGCCCGGTGGTCGACCAGGACCGGCAGGTCCAGCGTGGCGGAGGCGGCCCGCACGGAGTGCAGGGCCAGGGCCGCCCAGGGGCAGCCGATGTCCGACCAGACGGTGAGGACGGGTGAACCGCCCTCCACCGGCCCGGTGTTGACCAGTGCGGGGTCGTCGCTCGTCATCCGACCGCTCCCTCGGTACGTCGCAGCAGTTCGGTCAGCAGACCACGGGTGATGTGCACCCCGTCACGGCTGAGCACCGACTCGGCGTGGAACTGGGTGGAGGCGAACCAGGGGCCGCGCAGCCCGTGCACCTCACCGGTCTCCAGGGACCGGCTCACCTCGATGGGACCGATGTCCGGGCAGTCGGCCTTGTCCTCCTCGCAGACCGCGGCGAACGTGTTGTAGAAGCCCACCCGTTCCTGGCGGCCGAAGAGGTCGATCTCCCGCTGGACGCCCTGGTTGGGCACCTTCCGGCGGATCAGCGGGAGCCCCAGGCGCCCGCTCAGCACCTGGTGGCTGAGGCAGACGGCGAGGAAGGGGGTGCGGTCGGCCAGGAGCCGGGCCACGGCCGCGTCGAGATGGGCGATCTTCGGGTCGGTGAGGTCCCTGGGGTCCCCGGGGCCCGGCCCCATCACCGTGAGGTCGTGGTCGGCCGGGTCGTAGGGCTCGTCGAACCGACGCACCGTCACCGACAGGCCCATGGCGCTCAGTTGCTGGGCGATCATCGACGTGAAGGTGTCCTCGGCGTCCACCACCAGCACCCGCCGGCCGGCGAGATAGGGGTCCGGGGCGTGCCGGTCACCGGCGTGGGCGAGCCAGAAGTCGGCGAGCGAGGTGTTGCGTTCGGCCAGGGCGGCCCTGACGTGGGGGTCGGCGGAGAGCCGGTCCTCACCGCCGGTCTCCAGGGCCGCGAGCAGCCCGGCGGCCTTGGCGCGGGTCTCGGCCGCCTCGGACATGGGGTCGGAGTGGCGTACGAGGGTGGCGCCGACGCCGATCCGCAGGCGTCCGCCGGAGTCGATGTCGGCGGTGCGGATCAGGATCGAGGAGTCCAGGGCGTGGCCGCCGTCCTGGTCGCGGCCCAGCAGCGCCACCACCCCGCTGTAGTAGCCGCGGCCCTCGGGCTCGTACTGGCTGATGACGCGGCAGGCGCTCTCCAGCGGGCTGCCGGTGACCGTGGGCGCGAACATCGTCTCGCGCAGGATGTCGCGCGGGTCGCGGTCGCTGTGCCCCTCGATGAAGTATTCGGTGTGGGCGAGCCGGGCCATCTCCTTGAGAAACGGTCCGATGACCCGCCCGCCCTCCGGGCAGATCCGGGACATCATCTTCAGCTCCTCGTCGACGACCATGTACAGCTCGTCGATCTCCTTGCGGTCCGCGAGGAACTCCATCATGGCGGGCAGGTTCGGGCCGGAGGCCGCGTACCGGTAGGTGCCGCTGATGGGGTTCATCACGGCGAGACCGCCGGTGAGGCTGACGTGGCGCTCGGGGGTGGCGCCGACGAACGTGCGCTCCCCGGTGTGCACGACGAACGTCCAGTACGCGCCGGACTCCCGCTCCAGCAGCCGCCGGAAGAAGGTCAGCGCGGCCTCGGGGCCGTAGTCGGTGATGTCGGCCGAGTAGGAGCGCTTGATGACGAAGTTGGCGCCCTTGCCGGTGCCGATCTCCTCGGTGACGACGCGGCGCACGGTCTCGGCGTACGTCTCGTCGTCGGTGTCGAAGCCGCCGCCGGTGAGGGCGATCGGCACGTCCGGGATCCGGCGCAGCACTTCGGCCACCGTCCGGACCTCCTGGCCGGTGACGGTCATCGCCAGGAGCGGCGAGCCGTCCTCGGCGCCGACGAAGCCGCGCTCGGCGATCTGCCGGTACGGGACGAGGACCAGGGCGTCGTGCCGTTCCGGGCCACCGGCACCGGGGGCGCCCGAGGCGTCGGGGAGGGGGATGTCGGCCAGGGTGTCGTAGGCGCGGACGTCTCCCACCAGCACGTCGAGCGTGCCCTCGCCGGTGGATTCCGGGCGGTACAACAGGGCGAAGGGGGGCGGCTTGGGTGCGAGTACCTGCCCGAGCAGATCGGTCATCAGTCCACTGCCTCCTTGGTGGTGAGCACGACGGCGCAGCGGTGCGCGGCGTACTCCACGGCCATCAGGTGCCGCTCCTGGGAGAAGTCGGCCATCGCGTCGGCGACCACGAAGGTCTCGATGTCGTGGGTGAAGGCCTCGACGGCCGTCATCAGCACCCCGACGTGTCCGTAGACACCGCAGATCACGAGCTGGTCCCGGCCGGCGGCGCGCATCCGCTCCAGCAGGTCGGTGCGGAAGAAGGCGCTGTAGCGCCACTTCGTCAGCAGCCAGTCGTCGGGGGCGGGGGCGAGCTCGTCGACCACCTCGCGGTCGGCGGGCTCACTGCGCATGCCGGGGCCCCAGAAGTCCTTGAGCAGTCCGCGCTGTTCGGGCGTCATGCTGCCCGGCTGGGCGGTGTACGCCACGGGCATCCCGGCGGCGGCGGCGTACGCCCGCAGCCGGGCGGCGTTCGCCACCAGCGGCTCGCGCAGCTCCGGCGCGAACGGCTGGAGGAAGTACCGCTGCATGTCGTGGACGAGCAGGACGGCCCGGTCGGGGTCGATGCTCCACGGGGCGGTGTTGTCGGGAAGGTCGCCGCGTTCCGGGAGCGGATAGGGGGGGATGGGGGAGATGCCGGCCATGGTGGTCCTGTTTCCTTTCGGGAGTGGTCGTGTTCGGGTCGTCGGCCGGTACCTGGGGCCCGGCGAGGGCGGGGCCGTACGGGTCGGGGGCGCCCTTCCGGGCACCCCCTAGGACCCCAGGGATGCGCCTCCGTCCACGGTCAGGTCGTGCAGGGTGATCTGCGAGGCCCGGTCGGACAGCAGGAACGCCACCGCCTGCGCAACGTCGACGGGGCGGCCGATCCGGCGCAGCGGGATACCGACGCGGTACGCGGCCGGCGAACCGTCCAGCGTGTGCTGTTCGGCCTCCCGGTCGTGCCACATCGAGCGGAGCATCGGGGTGTCGGTGGAGCCGGGCGCCACGGTGTTGCAGCGGATGCCGTACTGGGCCACCTCCAGCCCGAGCGACTTGGTGAGGAGGGTCGCGGCGGCCTTGGACGCGGCGTAGGCGGCCATGCCCGCCCGGGGGGTGGCGGCCGCGTTGGAGGTGACCGTGACGATCGCGCCCCGGGCGCGCGGGACCATCCGGTTGACGACCGCGCGGGAGACGTTCAGGACGCCGGTGACGTTGACGTCGAGCATGCTCCGCCAGTCCTGGTCGGTGATGTCGCTGACCGGACCGAGGCGCAGCACCCCCGCCGCGTTGACCAGCTGGTGCACCGGCCCCAGCCGGTCCTCCACGGCCGCGACCATGTCGTTCACGGCCGCGCTGTCGGACACGTCGACGGGGAAGGCCGTCACCGGCAGGTTCTCCGCGCGGAGTTTGGCGACCTCGTCGGTCAGCCGGCCGCCGTCCCGGTCGACCGCGGCCACCGTGGTGCCCTGCTCGGCGAGCAGCCGGACCACGGCCGCGCCGATGCCGCCGGCGGCCCCGGTGACCAGTGCTGTCTGCTCTTCCACCTGAACTCTCCTTCGTACGAGGGACGTACGGGTGCGTAGCTGTACGGGTGCGTAGCTGTACGGGTGCTTGAGGGGTGTGCGTGGGGTGTACGGATTCGTAGGGATGCGGCGTACAGGTTGGTAGGGGTGCACAGGTCCGTAGAGGGCGTACGCGTTCGCAGAGGCCCTACGACTCGGTCACGGACGCGCCCGGGTCGGTGCCCGGCTCAGCCGCGCCAGGCGGAGATGACCGAGACCGCCTGGGACGCGGTGAGCCGGGGGTCGCAGAAGCTCGTGTACTTCTCGCCGACCTGGTGGGCCAGGGTCTCGTTGCGCACGCACTCGGTCACGTCGTCGGGGGTGGTCTCCAGGTGGACGCCGGCGGCCGTGCCGTCGGCCGAGCGGACCGCGGTGAGGAAGCCGCGCACCTCCCGCTCGACCTGCTCCAGGTAGCGGGTCTTGAGCCCTTCGTCGGTGGTCACGGTGTTGCCGTGCATCGGGTCGCAGAGCCAGCTCACCGGGTGCCCGGCCGCCCGGACGGCCGCGACCAGGGTGGGCAGCCGCTCGCCGACCGTGTCCGCGCCCATCCGGGAGATGAGGGTGAGGCGGCCGGGCGTGCGGGAGGGGTCCAGCCGCTCGCACAGGGCGAGCAGGTCCGGGACGGTCATCGACGGGCCGACCTTGCAGGCCACCGGGTTGGCGATGGCGGAGAACAGCTCCACATGGGCCCCGTCCAGCGCCCGGGTGCGCTCGCCGATCCACGGCAGGTGGGTGGAGGCCAGCCACAGGGCACCCGAATCGTCCCGGCGGAGCATCGGCAGCTCGTAGTCGAGCAGCAGCGCCTCGTGGCTCGTCCACACCAGCGGGTCGATGGACCGGGCGGCCTCACGGCCGCCGCCGCCCCAGCCCAGGTGCCCCATCATCTCGTCCGCCGCGTCGTAGCCGGTCAGCAGCCGTGCCGGGTCGGGGATGCGGCCCTTGGGGGCGGGTTCGGGGCAGTTGACCATATGGCCCCGGTAGACCGGCAGTTCGACGCCGCCGATCCGTTCCGTCGGCTGCGATCGGGGCTTGGCGAACTGGCCGGCGATCCGGCCGATCCGCACGATGGGCTGGTGCGAGGCCATCTTCATGGCCCCGGCCAGCAGGTCGAGCACGGCGACCTTCCGGGCCACGTACCCCGCGCTGGACTCCATCGGGTCCTCGGCGCAGTCCCCGGCCTGGACCACTTGTGCCTCGCCCCGGGCCACCTGCGCGAGGACCTGCCTCAGGGCCTGGACGTCCTCGAACCGGACGAGGGCCCGTCGGCCTGACAGTGCTCTTCGCACGTCCTCCAGACGTTCGGCATCAGGCCACTCCGGCTGCTGGAGTGCGGGCCTGATCCGGATCTCGGACACGACGTTGTCCACTGGTGCCTCCACGGTCGCATGGCGCGAGCGGGGAACGCTCGCTGTCGGGTGTGAGTCGGTGCGGCGTCGGCGGGCCCGTCGGGGGCGGCGTAGGTGACGAGGCGGCGTCCGGGTCGTCCCGCGCCGCTCGGTACCGGTACGAACCGGGCCCGCGGGTCGGCAGGGGGCGGCCGTCCCGCCCTGGTCCGGGTACCGATCCTGGGCCGGATCCGGACGAGAGCCAACCAACGGCGGAGCAATTCGTCAGGTGACGCGGATTCCATCAGGTCTACCCGCGTCCAGCGGCACGGACTTGACGGATTACCCCCCGCGAACTCCTCCTGCTGTAACGGCAGTTGGCCCATGCGACCGTCGCGGGGCGGGGCTCGCCCGCACCACGGAAAGAGCCCCGGCACCAGGTGCCGGGGCTCCAGTCCTTGACTCTTCGAACGTCTACAGCAGCGAGACGATCGCCGGCCCGAAGGCCACACCGAGCAGGTAGCAGAGGTTGAACAGACCGATCGCGTGCGGCCGTTCCTCGTCGGGCACCGCCTTGGCGGAGTGCACCGCGAAGACACCCTGTCCGGAGGAGGCGGCGATCGAGGTGAGGGCCTGCGCGAGCAGCAGCAGGACCGCCACGGTGCTCACCGAGGCCAGCACCACCCCGACGGCGCTCAGGGCGACCAGGGTGATGACGACCGGCTGCCGGCCCACCTTGGCCGAGAGGGCGACCACCCCCCAGGAGAGCGCACCGCCCAGCAGCATCGGCCACACCATGGCCACGCCGATCTTGCCGCTCGACCACGAGGTGTGGTCCAGGAGGGCGTCGGCCACCGCGAACATCAGCCCGAAGTTGACCGCCGCGAGCACGAGGGCCAGCGCCGAGGAGATCAGGAAGACGGGGCTGCGTACCACCACCGCCGGCACGAACCCCTGCGGCCTGCGCCGCAGATGCCACACGAGCGCGGCGATCGTCAGCACCGAGAGGACCCCGGCGACCGCCGGGTAGTGCGGGACGAAGACCAGGGCCGTGACCACCGCGGTGAGCAGCGCCGCGCCCAGCCCGTCGAAGGCGGCGGTCGAGGTCGGCCTGGTGGAGACCCGCCCGATGACGACGAGCAGACCGATCAGGCTGAGCGCGGGCAGGGCGAGGACCGCCTGCCAGTTGATCGCGTCGTTGACCAGCGAGCCGACCAGCGGCCCGGTCGAGCCGACCACCGCGAGCGTGGCGGTGATGAACCCCATCGAGCGGGCCGTCCTCGTCAGGCTCATCGCGATGGAGGTGAGACCGGCGGTGCCCAGCGCCTGGAGCGCGCAACCGATGATGACGGCCGGCAGCACCGGGACGGTCAGCACCAGGAGTGCGCCGAGCAGCACCAGCGCCCCGCAGGCGCTGAGCGCGGCCCGTGCCCCGCGGTGCCGCAGCAGGCCGGTCATCAGGGGGGTGCCCACCGCGATGCCCCAGCCGAAGGCGGTCACGCCCCAGGTGACGGTTCCGGTGGTGGTGGACAGGTCGCGGGCGATGTCGTCCAGGACCAGTGCGGGGGCGGCGATGCCGAACGAGAGCGGTCCGGCCATCAACCCCAGCCAGTAGGTGGGGATACGGGGTGTGTCGGGTGCCGGGTCCGCGCCCTCGGGGCGCGCGGTGCCCGGACCCGCGAGAGAGTCACTCATCGTTCCTCGAAGGGGTGAGGGATGGGACGTACGTCGGCTCCGCCTGCGCGGGCCGGCACCGGAAGGGCTCGGTGGTGCCGGCGCGTCAGGCCGTCAACGGTCGGCCCATCAGGCAGACAGGGTGGGGTAGTCCGTGTAGCCGCGGTGGTCGCCGCCGTAGTAGGTGGCCGAGTCCGCCGTGTTGAACGGGCCGCCGACCCGGATGCGGCGCTGGAGGTCGGGGTTGGCGAGCCAGAGCGCGCCGAGGCTGACCGCGTCGGCGAGGTCGTCCTGAAGGACCTCCAGCGCGCTCTCGGCGTTCACGGGGCCCTCGGTGCCGGTCTTGTGCGGGTTGAGGATCAGCGTGCCCGGCCACTCGGCCCGGATCAGCTCGGTGACCTCGCGGTGGCCGAACTCCATGACGTGCACGTAGGCGAGGTCGTACGGCGCCAGCGCGCGGATCAGCGCGCGGTACAGCTCGGCCGGGTCGCTCTCGCTGATGCCCTCGATGGTGGATCCGGGGGAGATGCGGATGCCCACGCGCTCGGACCCGATGGCGTCGCTGACGGCCCGCGTGACCTCCTCGGCGAACCGCACCCGGTTCTCCAGCGAGCCGCCGTAGACATCGGTGCGGTGGTTGGAGCCGTCGGCGAGGAACTGGTGGATCAGGTAGCCGTTGGCCCCGTGCAGCTCCACCCCGTCGAACCCGGCGTCCACCGCGTACTTCGCGGAGGAGACGAAGTCCTCCACCGTCCGGGCGATGTCGTCCAGGGTCATCTCACGGGGGACGGGGTGGTCGACCATGCCGTCGGGGGTGAACATCTGCCCGCCGGTGGCGATGGCCGAGGGCGCGACCGGAAGGGCGCCGTCCGGGTAGAGGCTGGGGTGGCCGACCCGGCCGGAGTGCATGAGCTGGGCCACTATCCGCCCGCCCGCGGCGTGCACCGCGTCGGTCACGCGCCGCCAGGCCTCGGCCTGCTCCGGGGAGTGCAGACCCGGGGTGTCGATGTACCCCTGGCCGATCACGCTCGGCTGGATGGCCTCGGTGATGATCAGACCGGCCCCGGCGCGCTGGGCGTAGTAGTCGGCGGTGAGCGCGTTGACGGAGCGGTCCGCGGAGCGGCTGCGCGTCATCGGTGCCATCACCAGGCGGTTCGGCAGGGTCATCTTGCCCACTCGCAGCGGCGCGAACAGCTCGTCCATGGTCTCCTCCATCGTTGTGATCATCGGCGGGTGTCCTGATCACAACGGTAGGAGCGGCGCTCGCCCCGGGAATCCGTAGTCTCTACTGCTCCGGGTACGTATTCACGGGTACGTAACATGGGACCGTATACCGATGGCATGCGGTCTGATCTTGGAGCGGGTGGAGGGGGACGTCGGTGCTGTACGGGCGAACCACCGAACAGGAGCGACTGGCACGGCTGGTGGCCGGGGCCCGTGCCGGATACAGCGGTGCTCTTCTGGTGCGCGGCGAGGCGGGTATCGGCAAGACGGCCCTGCTCGACTGGCTCGCCGAGACGGCGGTCCAGGACGGCGGGGACGACAACCGCGAGCTGCGCATCATACGGGTCACCGGCATCGAGCCGGAAGCGGATCTGGCCTTCGGCGGCCTCGTCCAGCTGCTGTGGCCGGTGCAGGACCGCCTGAACGCGCTGCCCGAGCCGCAGGCCGCGGTCTTACGGGCGGTCCTGGGCACCGGCCAGGAGCAGCGGGGACCGGACCGCTTCATCACCGGGCTCGCGGTGCTCACCCTCCTGGCGGACCTCGCCGAGGACGGGCCGGTGCTGTGCCTGGTCGACGACGCCCAGTGGCTGGACCAGGCCACGGCCGAGGCCCTGCTGTTCGCCGCCCGCCGGCTCGCTGCCGAGGGCGTGGCGATCGTGCTGGCCGGCCGGGACGACGGCTTCACCGCCCCGGGCATCCCCGAACTGCGGCTGCCCCGCCTGAACTTCGAGGACTCCTCGCGTCTCCTGGCCGACCGGGGCAGAGCCCCCGCGCTGCGCTCCCAGATCATCACCGAGTCCGCGGGCAACCCGCTCGCGCTCATCGAATTCGACTCCGCACTGCGTGACCGGCCGCACCAGCACGTCCCTCTGCCGGTCGCGGACCGCGTGTTCTCGGCCTTTCGTCAGCAGATCGGCAGACTGCCGGAACGCACCCGGCTGATGATGCTCGTCGCGGCGGCCGAGGGGCGGGGCGACCTGCCCCTGCTGCTGCGGGCCTCGGAGCTGCTGGGCGTGGGCCTCGGCGACCTGGAGGAGGCCGAGCGGGCCTGCCTGATGTACGTCATGGACGGGACCGTCACCTTCCGGCACCCGCTGATCGCCTCGGCCACGTACCAGGGGGCGGTGCTCGCCCGCCGGATGGCCGTGCACCGGGCCCTGGCCCAGGCCGCGGAGGACCCCGACTGCCGCGCCCGGCACCTGCTGGCGGTGGCCCACGGGCCCGACCAGGAGGTGGCCCTGGAGCTGGCCGCGGCGGCCGGCCGGGCCCAGGGCCGTACCGCCTACGCCGCGGCCTCCGGCCTGTACGGGCACGCCGCCCGGATCAGCACCGACGCCCGGCAGCGCGCCGCCTGGCTGGCCGACGCGGCCGCGCTCGCCCTCGCCGCGGGCCACGCCGCGCAGGGGGGCCGGCTCGCCGAGGAGGCCGACCCGTTGACGGACGACCCGGCCGTCGGGGCCAAGATCGCCTCGGTGCGGGCGGCGGTCGTCTACGAGCTGGGCGACCAGAGCGAGGCCGCCCACGGGCTGCTGGCCCGCGTCGGGGACGCCGCCACCCCCCGGACGGCCGGCCTGATCCGTACCGCCGCCGCCTACGGCTGGCTGGCCGGCGACGGGGACGCGGTGCGCGCCGCGGCCGGCCGGCTCGCGGCGGGCGGGTGCACCGATCCGCTGGTCGAGGGGGTGGAGCGGCTCTGCGAGGACGACGCCGAGCACGGACTGCCGCTGCTCGCCCGGTTCCTGGACCAGCGGCTCGACGCACCCGACACCCGTGACGTCGAGGAGCAGGCCGTGCGGATGCTCGCGCTCACCTGCGGCACGATCCTCGGCGACGACGAGGCCGCACTCGACCTGGCCGCGGCGGAGGTGCGGTGGTGCCGCTCGCAGGCCCTGATCGGTGAACTCCCGTACGCGCTCGACGTCCTGGCCCAGAACCAGGTCCTGGCCGGACGCCACCGGGACGCCGAGGCGGCGGTGACGGAGGCCGAGGAGATCGCCCGGGACACCGGGATGCGCCGGCGCCTGGCCCGGCTGGGCGCGGTGCGCGCGCGGATCGCCGCCGTCGAGGGCGACGCCCAGCGCGTCCGCGAACTCACGGACGCCACCCCGGCGGCGCTGCGCACCGGGGTGGACTGCGCGGGCGTCCTGCTCGACCTGGGCCTCGGCGACTTCGACTCGGCCCTCACCCGGCTGGGCCCGCCGCCGCCCGGCCCCGAGCGGTACACCTGGCTGTCCCTGTCCACCGCCGCGGACCAGATCGAGGCGGCGGTGCGGCTCGGGCAGCCGGAGCGCGCCGAGGAGGCGATGCGCCACTTCGAGAACTGGGCCCGAGCCGGGGCGCGGCCCCAGGCGTCGGCGACCACCGCGCACTGGGCGCAGGCGGTGGTCCTGCGGTGCCGGGCGCTCCTGAGCGACCGGCCGGAGCACTACACGCAGGCGCTGCACCTGCACGAGAGATCCGGCCGGCCCTTCGAGCGGGCCCGCACCGAGCTCCTGTACGGTGAGTGGCTGCGCCGGGCCCGGCGGCGCAACGAGGCGCGCGGCGTGCTGCGTTCGGCGATGGCCACCTTCGAGCGGCTCCAGGCGAAGCCCTGGATGCGGCGGGCCGGCGCCGAACTCCAGGCGTCCGGGGAGCACATGGTGACCGCGCGCATGCTGGCCGACAACCTGATCGACCGGCTCACCCCGCAGGAGCTCCAGGTGGTGCGGCTCGCCAAGGACGGCAGCAGCAGCCGGGAGATCGCCGCGCAGCTCTTCCTCAGCCCGCGCACGGTCGAGCACCACCTCTACAAGGCCTATCCGAAGCTCGGCGTGGGCTCGCGCCAGGAACTCGTACTCCTCGACCTGACCTGACCCGGCCTGACCCGACCTGATCTGACCTGACCCGGCCTGATCTCTCCACCGGAAGAACACACGGCTCCGACGGTTTCTACGGAAAGTGTTCACTTTCCCGTACTATTCCGTCGCAAGCCGTCGTGGGCCACTGCCCCGACCCCCTGGTACGCGCCCCACAAGGGCGCCCGGCCACCGCTGACCCCGCCCGCGAACAAAGCGGAAAGTGTGCTGCCCACCACTCCGAGCCGTTCTACGGTGCTCGGACCACCTCCCCCTGAAGATCAGGGGACATTACGCTTCTGAGCGGTGCAGGAGGCGGAGTGGCGACGCGACCGCGTGGGCCGCACCAGGGCCGCTGACCAGAGACGTTGCCGGGCCGCACAACGGGGGATCACGTGTTGAGACACGAAGCTGAGGCGAACGTCGACGCCGTAGCCGTACTGGAGTTATTGGCCTCCGACGCACCGCCCGACCGATTCGAATCGCTCCTTACCCGGGCCCGTTCCGCGGGAATGCCGGGACCGCAATTGGACCGATTGGAAAATGCGCGGAAGCTTGGCCTCCACATCTATTCCCAGCTCGACCGCCGCCAGCAGCGCGAATCCAGTCTGTCGGCGCTGGTGGACATCGCCCGCGAGCTGTCCGCCCCCTGCGACCTCAAGACGCTCCTCAAGGTGACCACCCGCCGGGCCCGGATGCTGCTCGGCGCGGACATCTCCTACATCACCCTGCTCACCTCGCAGAAGGGCACCGCCCGGGTCGAGGCCAGTGACGGGCATGTGTCCTCGTTCCACGTGGGGATGCTGATCCCGCACGGGGCCGGGAGCAGTGACGTCCTGAACACCTCGGCGCCCTTCTGGAGCGCGGACTACCTCGGCGACGCGCGTTTCCCCCACCACGAGCGGCTGGACGAGATGGTGCGGGCGGAGGAGCTGCGCGGCATCATGGCCGTCCCCCTGTGCCACGGCAGCGGGCCGTTCGGGGTGCTGCACGTCGCCGACCGCGAGCCCCGCCACTTCTCCGCGGACGAGGTGTCCCTGATGAGTTCGCTGGGCGATCTCGCGGGCGCCGTCATCGAGAAGGCGTGGCTGATGGACCGGACCGCCGCGGAGGTGGAGAGGCTGCGGCGGCGCACCGAGGAGGCGGAGGCCGGCCACCGGCAGTGGCAGGAGGTCGGTGACATCCACGAGGTCCTGATGTCCCAGGTGCTCTCCGGGTGCGACCTGCAGAGCCTGGCCGAGGAGGCGGCCGACGGCCTCGGCGGCGTACTGACGATCTGCGCGGGCGACGGCACGGTGCTGGCCGGCACCCGGCTCGACGACGAACTCCTCATACCCCGGGCGATGATGGACGCGCACGCCGCCGGCAGGGCGGTCCGGGTCAAGAGCTCCCTGTGGGCGGCCCCGGTCATGATGGGCGACGAGAACCTGGGCGCGGTGCTGCTGCGCGCCGAACGCCCGCTGTGGGAGTCCGGCGTCCGGCTGCTGGGCCTGGTGGCGCAGGCCATCGCCGTCCTGATGCTGCGGCAGAACAGCCACGGCATCATGCTGGAGAGCCAGGCCCGCGACGGCTTCCTGGACGACCTCGTCAACCGCACCCGCACCACGCGGGAGCTGGACCGGCGGGCCCGGAAGCTGGGCGTCGCCCTGGAGGAGTCGTACGTCGTCGTGGTCGCCAGCCCGGTCGGCGACGCCCGGCGCAAGGCGATGATCTGGGCCTCCTCCTACGCGCACCGCAACGACGGGCTCAAGTCGGAGCAGGCGGGCCGGGTGGTCTTCCTGCTGCCCGGCACCGACCCGGCCGAGGTCGCCCGCGAGGTGCACAACGACCTCTCCCCGCTGCTCAGGCACCTGGTGACGGTCAGCGCCGCCGGCCCGGTCTCCGGCGCGGGCCCCATCCACCGCAGCTACCTGGAGGCGCTGCGCTGCCTGGAGGTGATGTCCGCGCTGGGCCTGTCCGGCCGGTCGGCCGCCGCGTCCGAGCTGGGGTTCCTCGGGCTGCTGGTCTCCGACGACCATGACGTGGACGCGTTCATCGACTCGGTGATCGGCCCGGTGGCCCGCTACGACGACCAGCGGCTCACCCAGCTGACCGAAACGCTGGAGGCCTTCTTCAACGCCTCCGGCTCCCCCACCCACGCGGCACAGACGCTTCACGTGCACCCCAATACCGTCGCCCGCCGGCTGGAGAGGGTCAGCGAGCTGCTGGGCGAGGGGTGGCAGCACCCCGACCGGGCCCTGGAGGTCCAACTCGCCCTGAAACTCCGGCGGATGCGCTCCGCCCTGATGGGACCGGAACCACACCCCGGCAGCTCCCGGCCCGGCGGGGACGGTGAGTGAACCACCCGATCGGCCACGTCCCCACCGATCGGGCCGGGCCGACGGGGACGGTGAGTTGGCCGTCCGATCGGCCGCGCCACCGCCGACCGGGCCGGGCCGGGCTGACCGGGACGGTGAGTGAACCGTCCGATCGGCCGCGTCCCCGCCGAACGGGCCGGCCACCGGTCTGGGCCTCAGCACAGGACGCGGGCCCCGTCGCCCATCCGGCTGAGGGCGACGACGGTGTGCGCGGCCGACGCGAGGGTGACGTGGCGGTGCCAGCCGGCGAAGGAGCGCCCCGTGTAGTCGCGGATGCCCACCCGCTCGGCGATCTCCCGGAAGTCGTGGTCCACCCGGTCGACGAGCCGGGTGAGCCGCAGGAGTTCGGTGGGCGCGAGGTGCGTGATGTTCGTCAGCCACAGCTCGGCGGGCCAGGCCCGCCCCTGCTCGCCCACCCCGAGCAGCACCAGGTCGCCACCGTGGCGGCCCGGAACCCGCACCGGACTCGCCAACCGGGCCCGGACCGCCGCGACCAGGCCCCTGCGGGCCGGGCTCCCCGGACCGTGACCGCGCCAGGCCACCGGCCGGCGCAGCTCCCGGGCGGCCGCCATGATCTGGTGCCCGGTCGACGCCGCGATCCGGCCGCGGAGCAGCGGGTCGGTGACGTCCAGCCGGGTGTTGCCCGGCACCCGGGCCAGCACCTGCACGCCCGCCGCGTGGTACGACCGCACGGTGGCCGCCGCGTCCGCGGCGTCGGCGGCGTGGCCGTCGAGCACCACCGGGCGCTCCGGCAGACCCCAGTCCCGCATCATGCCCAGGTAGGCCTCGTGGGCGCAGTCGGCAGGCGACTCCGGGGCCACGGTGTCCGGTATGGACGCCTGCGTCCGGCGGGCACCGTCCTCCAGCCAGGCGTCGGAGAGGTGCAGACGCCAGTTGACGGGGAAGCTGCCGGCCTCGGAGGCGGCCCACACCCCCACCGCGTGCTGGGCGTTGAGCACCTGACCCGTGTACGGGAGGAACTGGCGCTCCACCCCGACCGAGTTCTCGCCGGCCTTGGGGATGACCATGGACCGCACGACCCACGCCTGGGCCGGGGCCACCCGCACCACGTGCTCGGCCAGGGCGCGGCGGACCGGTGACCAGCCCCAGGTGGAACTGGCCACGAAGTGGTGCAGGCTCTGCTCCGTGGCGCTGCCGCCCAGGACGGCGGCGATGTTCCGTATCGACTTGCGGCCCTCCGCCGCGATCAGCGCCTGGAGGTAGTGCATGCCCCGCCGGCGCTGGTCGCTGCGCGGCAGGGAGAGGAACAGGCGTGCTCCGAGTTCGCCGAGCACGATGTCTTCCGCCCCGGACGCGTCGAGCGCCAGGCGGTGCTGCTCGCCCGATGATCGGTTGTCTGTGTAAAGAGCAGCAGAACTCATCCCTGTACCTTCCTCTTCGGCGGCGCTTCTGGGGCCTTCGTGGACCACGGTGCGGGCCGGACGGGTGACATGCCTAGGTGCTCCGGACACCGGCTTGCCCGCCGATGCGGTGCTCGGTGCACCGGCGCCTCAATTCGGCTGGGGAGGCTGCGACCTGGGGCATGTGCCAGGGGGTGGTGAGGCACCACACGCCCCGTCCGTAACACGCGAACGGCACAGCGGCAGCCCCTCGACCGGCCGCATCACCGCACCACAGACCGCATGGCCCCCGGGTGTGCCCGGACCCCTTGTACGGAGCGTGACCTTCCGCATGGCCCGCTCACCCTGCGTACGCCCTGCTGTGCGGCCTGTGCGGCCTGTGCGTCCTGCTGTGTGTCCTGCTGTGTGTCCTCCGGGACGACGTGTGGCCGGTGACCGTGCGGGGAGGTCGCTCCCCGCACGGCCACCGGCCGTTGAGCACCGGGTCAAGGCGCTATCGCGTCACGCGTCACCGCGTTGTCGCGTCACTGCTGTCACTGCTGTCACTGCTGTCACTGCTGTTACGGCTTCACCGCTGTCACGGCTTCACGGCTTCACGGCTTCACGGAACGAGCTTGAGCAGCTTGTTCGGGGAGCCGGTTCCGACGCCGCTGAGGACGTTGTTGGTCGCGCCGTTCACGAGGGCGTTGCCCACGGCGGCCGGGGAGGCGCCGGGGTGGTTCGTCAGGTAGACCGCCGCCGCGCCGGCGACGTGCGGCGCCGCGAAGGACGTGCCGTTGCCGGTGTAGGTCGCGGTGTCCGAGGTGGCCCAGCCGGCCGTGATGTCGGAGCCCGGCGCGAAGAGGTTCACCAGGGGCCCGTAGTTGGAGTAGCTGGCCCGCGCGTCGGTGCGGGTCGTGGCGCCGACGGTGAGCGCGGTCTCCACCCGGGCGGGCGAGTAGTTGGAGGCCGGGGCGTTGGAGTTGCCGGCCGCGATGGAGTACGTCACTCCGGCCGCGATCGACCGGCGTACCGCGCTGTCCAGGGTGGTGCTGACCCCGCCGCCGAGCGAGACGTTGGCGACGGAGGAGGAGGTGCGGTTGGCGGTGATCCAGTCGACGCCCGCGATGACCCCGGCGGTGGTGCCGGAGCCGCTGTTGTTGAGGACCCGGACGGCGACGATCCTGGCCTTCTTCGCCACGCCGTACCGGGTTCCGGCGGCGGTGGTGGCGACGTGCGTGCCGTGGCCGTTGCCGTCCTGCGCGACGGCGTCGTTGTCGACGAAGTCCCAGCCGTTCACGGCCCGGCCGGCGAGGTCCTGGTGGGTGATGCGCACGCCGGTGTCCAGGACGAAGATGGTGGTGTTGCCGCCGGCGGAGTCCGGATAGGTGAACGTGCCGTTCAGCGGCAGGTTCGTCTGGTCGATCCGGTCGAGGCCCCAGGGCGCGTTGGTCTGGGTGGCGGTCGAGTGGACCTTCTGGTCCTGCTCGACCGAGGCGACCGCCGGGTCGGCGGCGAGCCGCTTGGCCTGGGCGCTGCTGAGCTTGGCGGCGTACCCGTTCAGCGCCGACGTGTAGGTGCGCTCGATCTGACCGCCGTAGCCCGCTATCAGCTTCTTGCCCTGCGTCGCGGAGGCGCTGAACCCGGCCGCCTCCTTCAGCGTGACGATGTAGCTGCCGGGGACCGCCTCGACCGCTCCCGCGTGCAGGATTCTGCCCTCGGGCGCGGGGGCCGCCTGCGCCGGTAAGGCCGCTCCTGCTCCGACCGCGAGAGCCAAGGTCGTGGCGGCGGCGATCGCTCCGGCGATCCTTCGCTTGGTGGTGCGCACTGCTGCCATGAAGAAATCTCCTCGAACGGTGGCGCGCGGGGGTTCACGCGCCGGGGGATGCGGCGTACGGGGTTTCGTCCGCCGCATCCGACGATGGCGGCGTGCGACGGGGCGGAGCAAGGGCGCCTCGGTGGATGTCATGCCCGCGACACAGAGTTGACTGGACGTCAACTCCCTTTACACACACGGCAATACAGCCGTCACACACAGTGCATGAACGGTGCCGTGGGGCCGCCGATCACGTCAGGTGGGGCCGTGGTATGGGCAGGCGGCGGTCGCCTCTCGCCCGCCGGCACGGGCTCCCCATCGGCCTTCGGGCCCTCCTCGGCTGCGGGGGCCGCGCGGGTCTGCCTCAGCCGCGTATCGGTCAGCGCCCCTGGCCTCGCCCCGGCCCCGGCTCCGGCTCCGGCACTGGCACTGGCACTGGCTCCGGGTCCGGCTACGGCTACGGCTACGGGGAACGTTGGGGACGGGCTCGGTGGACCGCCTCCTCCGGGTCCAGCCGGGCGCCGCTCCCGTACGCCTCCGCGAACGCTTCCGCCCCCAGCGTGGCCCGTGCCGCCTCGGTGACGCGGTCGACGTCGGCGCGTTCTGCGGGCGGCAACGGGGCTCCGGCCCGGCGGCGGGCGGCCGCCGCCGCGCCCAGGAGGACGGCCGCGCGGGTGGCGGCGGAAGCGTGGCCGGGCAGGGCCGCCGCTCCGGCGAGGCCCTCCAGGGAGAGGGCCAGGGCGCGCGGCTCGGCGAGGGCGCGGGCGACCTCCAGGCCCTCCAGGTGGCGGGCCGCCGCCGTACGCGCGTCGCCGCGCAGCTCGGCGACGAAGCCGAGCTCGGCCAGGAGCAGGTGGTCGCCCGCCCGGGAGGAGACGTCGGCGTAGCCGTCGCGGATGTGGAGCAGGTGGGCCTCGGCCCGGTCGAGGTCGCCCGAGCGGCGGGCGCCGAGGGCGAGGCCCATCTCGGAGTGGATCTCGCCGTACTTGTAGCCCTGTACGGCGGCGATCCGGCGCGCCTGTTCGTGCAGGTCGCGGGCGCGGTCCCAGTCGCGGGCCAGCAGCGCGAGCCGGCCGAGCCCGGAAAGCCGCGCGGACACCTCCGCCTCGAGCCCCAACTCCCGTGCCATCCGGAGCCCTTCGTGCTGCCGGCGCTCGGCGTCCTCGTACGCGCCCTTGATCTCGGCCAGCGCGGCGAGCGGGGAGACGGTCTGCAACTCGCCCCATCGGTCGCCCAGTTCGCGGAAGAGCAGAGCGCTGCGCGTCCCGTCGCGGCCGAGCCCGGTGAGGTCGCCGCAGACCAGCGCGAGCGTCGCACGCAGGCCGAGAGCGGCGGCGGTGCCCCACTGGTCCCCGGCGGCGGCGAACAGGGCGAGGGCACGGGCGTTCAGCTCGCCGCTCCCGGCCGTGTCACCCGCGCTGAACAGGCCGTACGCACAGAGCCAGAGCGCGCGGGCCCGGCGCACGGGGTCGGGGACGGCGTCGGCGGTGGCGGCGACGGCAGCGGTGGCTGTGGCGGTGGTGGGGGCGGTCGTGGCCGTGGCGGGGGCTGTGGCGGGGGCGGTCGTGGCCGTAGCGGTGGTGGGGGCGGCTGTGGCCGTAGCGGTGGTGGGGGCCGTGGTCGTGGCGGTGATGCCGTGGCCTTCCGCCCTGGTGGCGGCTGCGGTGTGGTCGCCGGTGAGCAGGGCGAAGACCGTGTGCAGCAGGGCGAGTTCGGGTGGCGCCCCGACGCCGGGACCGGGGCCGGGGTCCGAGCCGGGCCCGGGGCGGGGGCCGGGGCCGGGGCCAGGGTCCGAGCCGGGACCGGGGCGGGGACCGAGGCCGGGGCCAACGCCGTCGTAGACGTCGGGGTCGGCGTCGGCGTCGGCGTCGGCGTCGGTCGGCTCCACGGGTGTGGACGTCACGGCCAGCGCTGCGCCCAGGCTGCGGCGGGCTTCCGTGAGGCGGCCGCGCAGCAGCCACCACCAGGCGAGGGCGGTGGCCAGCCGGACCGCCTCCTGCGGCTCCCCCGCCCCCGCGCGGCGCACCGCCTCGTCGAGCGCCGCGCGCAGGTTGCCGGCCTCCGCGTCCAGGCGGGCCAGCCAGGGCCGCTGCCCGGCGCCGCGCAGCTGGGGCTCGGCGTGTTCGGCCAGCGCCCGGTAGTGGCGCAGATGGCGGTCCCGTACGGCGGTAAGGTCCTCCATCTCGTGGAGCCGCTCGGTCGCGTACGCGGCGACGGACTCCAGGAGCCGGTAGCGGGGGCCGGTGGGCCCGTCCCCCACGACCACCAGGGAGCGGTCGACCAGCCGGGTGACGAGGTCGAGCACCTCGCCCCGGGCGACCCCGTCCCCCGCGCAGACCGCCTCGGCTGCGGCCAGGTCGCAGCCGTCGCTGTGGGCGGCGAGGCGGCGCAGGACGATGCGTTCGGGCGCGCTGAGCAACTCCCAGCTCCAGTCGATCACCGCCCGCAGGGTCTGCTGGCGGGCCGGAGCACCACGCTGCCCGAAGGTCAGCACCCGGAAGCGGTCGTTGAGCCGGGTCGCCAACTCCCGTACTCCCAGGGCCCTAACGCGGGTGGCGGCCAGCTCCAGCGCGAGCGGGATGCCGTCCAGGCGGCGGCAGATCTCGGTGACGGCCCGGCGCTCGGGCTCGTCCGGGGCGTCCGGGTCGCGCGGGAAGCCGGGGGTGGCGGCGGCGGCCCGCTCCATGAACAGCCGGACGGCGTCGGCGGGCGGCAGCGGCTCGACCAGGAACATCGCCTCGCCCGCCAGGCCGAGCGGCTCCTGCCCGGTGGCGAGAACCCGCAGACCGGGGGCGGTACGCAGGAGGAGGTCGGTGAGTTCGGCGGCGGCGTCGACGACGTGCTCGCAGTTGTCCAGGACCAGCAGGGTGAGGCGGTCGCGCAGGGCGGCGGCGAGGCGGTGCGGGAGGGAGGGGGCCCCGGCGCCGGTGCCCGGTAGCGAGCGGGGGGCGTCGTCCCGGATGCCGAGGGTGGCGGCGACGACCTGGGCCAGGTCGGCGGGGGTGCCGGCGCGGATGCCGGAGAACTCGACCAGCCATATCCCGTCGGCCAGTTGGCCCCCGTGCGCGCTGTCCCGTTCGGTGGTCGCCGCTGCCACGGCCAGCCGGGTCTTACCGACGCCCCCGGGGCCGGTGAGGGTCACCAGCCGTGTGTCGGCCAGGAGTTGGGAGAGGTCGTGGAGCGCCTGACGGCGGCCGACAAGGGGGGTGAGGGGGGCGGGGAGGTTGGAGTGGGGGATGGGAGTGGGGGTGAGGGCGGCGGGGGCGCTGGTGGTGGAGGGGGCGAGGGGGCTGGGGGTGGAGGAGGCGAAAGGGCCGGTGGTGGAGGGGGCGGGCGCCGTGCCCTGTGCGGGTCGGTGGTCCGGTGCCGCGTCCCGCGCCGGTTGCCGGTCCGGTGCCGCGCCCCACACCGGTTGCCGGTCCGGCGCCGCGCCCCGCGCCCGTACGCCGTCCGGCGGTCCCGCGTGGTCGTGACCCGATGCCCCGTACGCGTACGCCCTCGTGCTCAGCCCCGGCTCCTGGCGCAGCACCGCCCGGTGCAGCGCGGCCAGTCCGGGGCTCGGGTCGACCCCCAGCTCACCCACCAGCCGGGCGCGCAGCTCCTCGTACGAGGCGAGTGCCTCGCTCTGGCGGCCCGCCGCGTACAGGGCCCTCATCTGGACGGCGCGCAGGCGTTCGCGCAGCGGGTGGAGTGCGACGAGGTCGGCCAGTTCCCCGGTGAGGAGCGCGTGGTCCCCCGCCTCCAGGCGCGCCTCCGCCTGGTCCTCCAGCACGGAGAGCCGCTGCTCGGCGAGGCGGTGGGCGGCCGCCCGTACGAAGGGGCCGTCCGCGAAGTCCGCGTACGCCGGTCCGCGCCACAGCTCCAGGGCCTCGGTCAGCAGCGCGGCCCGCGCGTTCGGGTCCTGGAGGGGGCGGGCCTTCGTCACCAGGGCCCGGAACCGTACGGCGTCCACCTCGTCGCCGCCCGCCTCGAACCGGAGCCGGTAGCCGGGGGGTTGGCGCACCACCCGGTCGCGGCCGATGACCCGGCGCAGCTGGGAGACCTTGGCCTGGAGGGCGCCCGCGGGTCTGCCCGGAGGCGCGTCGCCCCACAGGTCGTGGATGAGCCGGTCGGCGGAGACCGGTCCCCCGTCGTTCGCGAGCAGGTCCGCCAGCAGGGCCCGGACCTTGGCTTCGGGGACTCTGACTTCCCGCCCCTCGCCGTCCCACACCACCAGTGGCCCGAGCACCCCAAACCGCATAGGCGCCACCGTACAGGTCGGCAGAACCGGCGTTCGGGGCTCCGCGCGCCTCGGCCCCGGCCGTCAGCCGACCGCAAGGTTTCCCGAAGGTTCCCCGAAGTGCTCGGGCGCAGAGTCGCCCTACGGGTGGCACCTGGAGGGAGCGGCAACCATGACCAAGTACGCGCGGAGAAAGGCCCTGGTCGTCGGCGCGGCCACCGGTATCGGCCTGGCCATCGCCAAGCGGCTCGTGGAGGGCGGGGCGAGCGTCGTGCTGACCGCCCGCACCGACGCCGAGCGCACCCACGCGGTCGCCGAACTCGGCTCCGCCGCGCACGTCGTCGGCCCGTCCGACGTTGCGTCCGCCCTCGCCCCCCGGAGCGCCACCGGCTCCGGGCAGGAGGGAGCGCCGCGCCCCGGGCACGCGGGCGCGGCGGGCGACTGGCACGAAGTCGCGCCGGACTCCGGCGTCGATCTCCTCTTCGCCGACGCCATCCCCACCGCGCGCCCCCTGCTGCCGTACGTCAAGGACGGCGGCGCGATCGTGCTCACCGCCTCCACCCCGTGCCCCGACGCCGTGCAGGCGCTCGCCGCCGAACTCGCCTTCCGGGGCGTCCGCGTCAACGCGGTGGCCCCGGGCTGTATCGAGGCGCCGGGCTCCGGCGCCGTACCCCTGCCGCCGCTGGGGCGCCTCGGCGCCGCCGAGGAGGTGGCCCGCGCCGCGCTCTTCCTGGCCACGGAGGCGACGTTCACCACGGGGGCCCGGCTCCCCGTCGACGGCGGCCTCGGCCACCCGTGAACCGGCCCCCGCGACCCCGGCCCCGGCGCCCCGCCGCACCCCGCGCCCCCGCACGTCGCCGTCCCCACCCCCGCACCCAACACCTCACCGCCCCCACGCCCCGCGCCCCACACCTCACCCACCCCCCGTACCCCACACCTCACCGTCCCCGCACCCGTACCTCCCATCCGGAAACCTGGAGCACACCCCATGAGCACCGCACCCGACACGGCGCCCGCCGCCGCTGCGGCACCGGACCCGAAGGGCGGGGGCGAGGACCAGCAGAAGCTTCCGCTCTTCGCCCTGCTGGCCCTCGCCACCGCCGTCTTCATCACCTGCCTCACCGAGACCCTCCCCGCCGGCCTGCTGCCCGCGATGAGCGAGGACCTGCGGGTGAGCCAGTCCGCGACCGGCCAGACGGTCACGGTCTACGCGATCGGCACCGCCCTGACCGCGATCCCGCTCACCGCGGCCACCGCCGGCTGGCAGCGCAAGAGGCTGCTGCTCACCGCCATGGCCGGGTTCGCCCTCGCCAACACCGTGACCGCCCTGTCGTCCGTCTACGAGCTGACGATGGTGGCGCGGTTCGTCGCCGGTGTCGCGGCCGGTCTCGCCTGGGCCCTGCTCGCCGGGTACGCCCGCCGGCTGGCCCCCGTACACCTCCAGGGCAAGGCGATGGCCATCGCCATGGCCGGTATCCCCGTCGCGCTCTCCCTCGGCGTGCCCGCCGGTACGTTCCTGGGCGACTGGCTCGGCTGGCGCGTGGCGTTCCTGTCGATGACCGTGCTCACCGTCGTACTCCTGGTGTGGATCTTCGCGGGCGTACCGGACTTCCCCGGCCAGGAGCGCGGCGAGCGGCCGAAGCTGCTGCGGACCCTGACCATCCCGGGGGTCTCCCCGGTCCTCTTCGTCACGCTGGTCTTCGTGCTGGCGCACACCATCCTGTACGCGTACATCGCCACGTACCTCAAGGACCTGGGCATGGGCGGCTCCACCGGCCTGATCCTGCTCGTCTTCGGCGGCGCCTCGCTGGCGAGCATCTGGATCGTCGGCGCGCAGATCAACCGCCGGCTGCGCGGCCTCACCGTCGGTGGCGCGCTGCTGGTCGCCGTCGCCTCCCTGATCCTGGCCGTCCTCTCCGACATCACCGCCCTCGTCTATGTCGCCGCGGTGCTGTGGGGGCTGGGCTGGGGCGGCGTACCCACCCTGTTGCAGACCGCCGTCGGTGACGCGGGCGGCGAGTCGGCCGACGCGGCGCAGGCGATGCTCGTCACGCTCTGGAACGTCGCGATGGCGGGTGGCGGCATCGTCGGCGGCATCCTGCTCGACACCCTCGGCAGCGAGTCCTTCCCCTGGACGGTCCTGCTGCTCCTGCTGCCGGTCATCGCGGTCGTGCTCTACGCCCGCCAGGCGGGCTTCCCCGCCCGGCGACCGGTGCCCGCGTCCGAGGAGGCAGCGGATGGGGAGGCAACGGCTGGGGAGGCAACGGCTGGGGAGGCAACGGCTGGGGAGGCAACGGCTGGGAAGGCAACGGCTGGAGAGGCAACGGTCGAGGAGGCTTCGGCCCCGGCGACCTGACGCGCCGGGCCCCTCCCTCACCGGATCCCTGCCCCACCGGATCCACTCCCCTACCGGATCCCTCCCCCGCCGGATCCGCGCCGACCGACCGCCGGAGGGCATGCCTCCCCGTCCTCCGGCGGTCGTCCTCCGTATACGGTCCCCGTCACCGGGACACGGTCTCCGAACTCCGTGCATCCCACCGTGCCGGTGCCATGTTCATGATTTGTTGACACTTCAGCAAGCGATTCCAGCCACGGCTACACCACTGGTAGATCCGGGTTCCCCCGGTGCGCACCCACCCCGCCCAGGGGCGTTTTCGCAGGTCAGCCCGCGAACTCGCAAAATAGGCGGCCGACCCGGGCAAACTCCGTTCCGGACGGTACTTTCACCCCGTACTGATGTGCCATGTATCCACTCGGGTGCCGGTGGTGACGAGTATCGAGGGGGGCGGAGCGTTACATGTCGTCAAGTGAGGTACGCGCGGCGGTGCCGGGCGACGGCGCGGACATGCACACGTTCATGGACGAGGTCTTCCGGGCGTTCCAGCGGCCGGAACAGCGTCGTTGGGCCCAGACGTATCTGTGGGCCCTGATCCATGTATCGGGCAAGAAGACGCCCCGCCGCATGGCACTGGCGAAGCCCTTACCCCCGGCCGCGGCACACGGTCTCCACCAGTTCATCAACGCCAGCCCCTGGGAATGGGCCCCGGTACGCCGCCGGCTGGCCCGGCGGGTCGCCGCGCGGACCACACCGCACGCCTGGACCGTGGCCGAACTCATCATCCCCAAGCGCGGCGAGCACTCGGTGGGCGTGCACCGGCGCGTCGACCCCGCCACCGGACGCACCGTCAACTGCCAGCGCGCGCTGGTCCTCTTCCTCGCCTCGGACACCCAGTGCTATCCGGTGGACTGGAGCCTCGTGCTCGGCGGGGCGTGGGACTCGGACCGGGAGCGCAGGCGCCGTGCGCGCATCCCCGGGTCGGAGGCCGGGCGCACCCCCGCCGACCATGTCGTCGGGTACGCCACCGAGGCGGCCGCGCACCCCCGCCTCTCCCGGCTGCCCTGGGTGCTGGACCTGACCCGGTGCGACGAAGCGGCGGGGGTCCTCGCGGGCCTCGCCCGGCAGCGGGCAGACGTGGTGTGCGAGGTCTCCCCGGACCACCTGGTGCTGCTCACCGGACAGCACACGCCCGTCGTGACCACGGTGAGCGCGCTCATGGAGGTGCGGCACGCCCGGCAGACCCACGTCCTGCTCCGGCAGACGCCCGACGGCGGCGTCCGGGCCGTACCGGTCCACACGTACGCGGGCACGGTGGCGGCGCCGCGCCCCGGCCCCGGCGCCGACCTGGGCGCACGCCCGTACCGCATCCTGGAACGGCCCGACCCGGACGGCCGCCGGCCCGCCCGGTACTGGCTCACCACCCTCACCGACCGGCGGGTGGAGGAGATCCTGCGCCTCGCGCGCAGCCACGCCGCGGCCCTCGCGGCCGTGACCACGCTCGGCCGGCGCTTCGGCGTCCTCGACTTCGAGGGCCGCTCCTTCCCCGGCTGGCACCACCACATGACCATGGCCTCGGCCGCCTACGTCTACCAGCGCCTGCCCGCCGCCCCGCCCGCCGTGCTCGCCGGCGCCCTCAACTGACGTGAAGCCGCTCCCGACCGACGTGAAGCCGAGGAGAGAGGGTGGGCACGTGAGACAGGTACTCGTGGTGGAGCAGGACACCTCCGCCGCAGCCGCCATGGTGAGCGACCTGCGGCGGCAGGGATTCACCGCCCGCAGCGTCTCCACCGGAGAGCGGGCGCTGCGGGTGTACGGCGACGCGGATCTGGTGCTGTTCTCCGTGGAGCTGCCCGATATCGACGGACTGGAATTGTGCCGGTCCCTCCGCAGCGGAGGGGATACGGCCCTGATAGCGGTCACCGATGCCGACGCCGAACTGGAACGCGTCCTCGTCCTGAAGGCGGGCGCGGACGACTGTGTGGTGAAAACCTGGGGATTCCGGGAAGTCGGGGCCCGTATCGAGGCGGTACTGCGCCGCGCCCAGCCCCGGCAGGTCCTTCCGGCCACCATTTCCCTGCGCGATCTGCATATCGATCCGCGTCGGCAGGAAGTGCGGCTGGGGGGCCGGCTCATCGGTGTCACGTCGAAGGAATTCGAGCTGCTCTACACCCTGGCCGCCACCCCGGAAACGGTCGTGACGCGCAAAGAGCTGATGGCCCGGGTCTGGGGCAGCAACTGGGGGCACACCAGCCGCACGATCGACACGCACGTGAGCAGCCTGCGGGCGAAACTCGGCTCCGGCGGCTGGATCATCACGGTGCGGGGCGTCGGCTACCGCATGGGGTACGCCTGGCAGCTACCGCAGACGTCCGCCGGCTGACCCCGCCGACGGCCGGGGGCCGAGGCGCGGCCCCGGGGCCGTGACGGAGGCTCGGCCCCGGACCCGTGATCGAGGCGCAGCCCCAGGCCCGCGACCAAGGCACGGCCCCGGGGCCATGACCAAGGCGCGGCCCCGGACCCATGACCAAGGCGCGCCCCCGGGCCCGTGGCCGTCAGACCGCCTTGCCCTCCAGCCGCCGCAGCAGCGGGTGGTTCGCCTCCCACTTCTCCCCCACCGCCCGCCGCGCCCACCAGGCCGACGCCAGGTTCGAGGTCAGCAGCGTGCGGTGCGGCTCGCTCCGGGCCAGCTCGGTCAGGGCGGCGAGTGTGCCCATGCCCGTACCGGTGAAGAGCAGGGCCGTGTCGGCGGGCAGCTCCCGTTCCCGTATCCGCCGCAGGATCGTCCCCGTCGTCACCTCGTACGGGTCGAAGTGCGCCTCCCCACACGGCTCCGAGGCCTCCGCCGCCGGGACGAGCACCACCCCGTCGACCGTGAGACCCGCCTGCTCCCAGAAGGCGCGGGAGGTGTCGGTGAGCCACGGCTGGTAGGGGGAGACGAGCGTCAGGCGGCTCACGCCGAGCGCCTCGCAGGCGGCGAGGATCGCCTGCGTGGAGGAGTGCACGGGGGAGCCGGCGCGCTCGGACAGCTCGGCGCAGAAGGCCCGGTCGCCTTCCGGTCCCAGCAGGTAGTGGGACGCGCTGCACGCCACCACGGTGGCGTCCAGGCGCAGCGCGCCGAAGCTCCCGAGCAAGGCGGGAAGCACCTCGTTGTACGTCTCCAGCATGGCCTTGAGCCCGGACCCCGGAGTCACCGGGAAGCGGGAGGTGTACACGTTCATCCCGGCGCCGAGCAGCTGGTTGAACTCAGGTTCCGCCGTGGGGTTCTCCGGCGGGACGACGACCCCCAGTCGGGGCAGTGAGAAGAGATCCATGGACGCACATTAGGAGGCGCGTCGCATCAACGGGTCGCCTTCGTCCGCTATTTGGCACGCCCGCACACCGTTCTTGCACTCCTTTTCCCTATGGATATTCCCTGACACTCCTTGACATCCCTTGACACTCCGCAACACAGCCCTGACACGGCAGACATTGCTGTTTTCGGCCAGGCGCCGAAGGATATGGGTCAGCGAATACAGCCCGGATCGCAGACCCCTTTCGCGGAAAGAGGAGCAAAGGAAATGGCAGCCGAAGGACCCGAGGAACTGGAGAGGCCGCCCCGTATATCGGACGCGACGCTGCGGGACTCCGCGCACATGGCGGGCGTCGAATTCTGCCCCGCGGACGCCACCGCCATCGCGGACCTGCTGGTGCGTACGGGGGTCGAGCTCGTCGAGGTGGGCATGGTCTCCGGACCGGACTCCAAGGACGCCGACCTCGTCCTCGCCACCCACGAGGCGATCACCCCCGAGCGCAGCATGACGCTCGTCGTCGTACGCGACCGCCGCCAGGTCGCCCGCGCGCTGGACGAGGCCGAGCGCCTGGGCGTACGGCACATCATGTACTCCATCCCCACCTCCGAGCAGCACGCGCGGCTGAAGCTCGACTCGGCGAGCCCCAAGTTCCTCCAGGCGCTGGCGCGTTCGGCCATCACGCAGGCCAAGGAGCGCGGCTTCCACGTCACGTTCAGCGGTGAGGACGGCGCCCGTACGCCCAGGGAACGGCTCGTCCCCTATGTGGAGGCGGGGTTCGCGGCGGGGGCCGACCGGTTCCGGCTCGCGGAGACCGTCGCGTACCTCTCGCCCTGGCAGATGGAGGAGGTTATCGCGGACATCACCGCGATCGACGGCTCCGAGATCGAGATCCACTCGCACAACATGCTGGGCATGGCCGTCGCCAACTCCCTGGCCGCCGTGCGGGCGGGCGCCCAGTGGATCTCCGCGACCGTCGGCGGCATCGGTGAGCGCGGCGGCAACGCCCCGCTGGCCGAGCTGCTCACCTCGCTGCGCGTCATCCACGGCGACACCCGCTTCGACCTCGGCCACCTCACCGAGCTGTCCCGGCTCGCCCTGCGGGGCGCCGGCCTCGGGGACGCGTTCCAGTCCGGGCCGACCACCCCGCACGCGTTCGCGTACGAGCTGCCGGGCCAGCTCAGCCACCCGCACGCCTACGAGACCCTGCCCGCCGAACTAGTCGGCAACAGCCGGGAGTTGCGCGTCCGCAGCCGACTGACCCCGGCCCTGGTCCGCTGGGCCCTGGCCGATTCGGGCCTGGAGGTCGACGTCGACGCCTTCACCCCGTGGCTGGCCGAGCGGCAGGAGCGGGACGGCCGCCCGCTGCTGGACCGGGACACCATCCGCAAGGCCGCCATCGACTTCCGGCCGGTGCCCGCGTAGCCCGTCCGGCCGACGACCGGTTGCCGCCGGATGACCGCGCGACCTGCCCCGGCGGGCGATCAGCTTCCGTCGGGCGCGCCCCGGCCTGCGATCAGCTTCCGGCGCAGGCCCGCGCGACCCGCCTCGGCCACAGACCGGCTCCGGCCACCGACCGGCCACCGCCGGATGACCGCGCGGCCTGCCCCCTGCCCCCGGACTCCGGCCCCCGGACTCCGACCTCCGACCCCCGGACTCCGAGCGGATTCCGCCCCGCGCACCCACGCAATCCACCTCAAACCGCTTACCCACGTACGGAGTTGATCATGTCCACCGCCACCACCCTGACCGGCGTATGCCCCGAGTGCGAGACCGACCTGACCGTCCCCCCGGTCACCCTGGGCGAGACCCTCTCCTGCCCCGAGTGCATCCTGACCCTCCGCGTCGAGGCCGTCGAGAACGGCCGGCTGACGCTGGAGATGGTCGAGGTGCAGCTGCGCGACTGGGGCCAGTGACATGGGCGCTCCCCGCCCCGTCGGCCTCGTCGCGGACCGGATCGCCTGGGAGGAACGCCTGCTCATCAAGGCGGCCCCGGCCTTCGGCCTCCGTATCGACTGGGTCAACGACGAGTCCCTCTCCCTGGGCCACCCGGACGCCCCGGCGATCAAGGGGTACGACACCCTCCTCGTCCGCAGCCGCAGCTACACCCGCGGCGGGCTGATCGCCTCCCTGGCCGAGGCGGCCGGCGTCCCCACGCTGAACACCTCCCGGGCCATCCACGCCTGCGAGAACAAGGCCGCCCTGCGCGCCCTGCTCCAGACCGCGGGCGTGCCAGTCCCCGACCACCGGCTCGTGCTCTCCCGCAAGGACTTCGACAAGGCGCTCGCGGACCTGCCGCTGCCCCTCGTCCTCAAGCCCGTCTTCGGCGGCATGGGCAAGCGGGTCACGCTGATCCGGCACGCCGACACCGCGCACTCCGTGTACGACTACATCGAGGATCTGGCCCACGCCTTCGAGCAGGCCAGCGTGGTGGAGCCGTACCTCGGCGGCAGCTCGGTGCGGTGCCTGGTCGTGGGGCGGGAGCTGATCGGCGCGGCGGAGTTCGAGAGCGGCGGCAGCGACTGGCGCAACAACGCGGCCCTCGGCAACAAGAACCGCGCCGTCGCCCACGACCCCGACGTCCTGAAGATCGTCGACGGTGTGGTGGATGTGCTCGGGCCCGGGATCTACGGGGTCGACCTCTTCGCCACCCCCGACGGCCACGTCGTCAACGAGGTCAACCACGCCCCCGGCTTCCGGGCCGTGGCCTCGGCCACCGGAGCGGACATCCCCTCGGCCATCGGCCGATATGTGCAGGAGCTACTCGCATGATCCGTGCAGGAGTCGTCGGCGCCTCCGGGCTCGCCGGCGGCGAACTCATCCGCCTCATCACCCAGCACCCCGACTTGGAGCTGACCTTCCTCGGCGGCTCCTCCAACATCGGCCGCCGCCCCTCCGAGCTCCACCCGGGGCTCCGCATCGACCAGGGCCTGACCGTGCAGCCGGTCACCGAGGACGTCGTGGACAAGGTCGACGTCCTCTTCCTGGCCACCCCGGCGCCGGTCTCGGCCGAGCTGTCCTCGCTGCTCGCCGACCGCGTCCCGGCGATCGTCGACCTCAGCGGCGCCTTCCGCATCCGTACGCCGGAGCTGCACGACCGCTGGTACCCGAAGGTCAAGCGGCGCACCGACCTGGCGGACCGCTTCGTCTACGGCGTACCGGAGTTGATCGGCGACCAGTTGACGGACGCCGCGCTGATCTCGCTGCCCGGCTGCTACGCCACCGCGATCACCCTGGGCCTGGCCCCGCTCACCCTCGGCCTCGGGCTCGATCTGAAGACGGTGGTGGTGGACGGCAAGAGCGGGTCCAGCGGCGGCGGTGTCCAGCTGCGCACCTCCGACCTGCACCCGTTCCGGGCCGGCGCCATCGCCCCGTACTCCCCGACCGGGCACCGGCACGCCGCCGAGGTCGGCGACTTCCTGGAGCGGAGCAAGCCCGGCACCATCGGGAACCTGTCCATGTCGGCGTACGGCGTCCCCACCGTACGCGGGCTGCTGACCAGTTCGTACGTGTTCACCGACGAGAAGGTGGACCAGCGGGAGCTGAACCGGGCCTACCTGCGCTTCTACAAGGGGCGCCCGTTCGTCCGGGTACGGCGGCACAACGAAACGTTGATCCCCGTTCCGGACCCGCAGGTGGTGCTCGGCTCCAACTACGCCGATGTCACCGTCCTGTTGGACGAGGAGGGCGGCCGGATCGTCGTGCTCGCCGCGCTCGACAACCTGGTCAAGGGGGCTGCGGGCCAGGCCGTGCAGGTGACCAACCTGCGGTTCGGCCTGGCGGAGGAGACGGGGCTGACGCAGCAGCCGGTGATGCCGGCATGAGCGCGGACCCTGCCACGAACCCCACCGTGGTGAAGCTCGGCGGCAGCTGCCTGGACGGTCTCGACGGCACGTGGTGGGACGACCTGGCCCGCCACGGCCAGGACCACCCCCTGGTCCTCGTACACGGCTGGTCCAAGCCGCTCAAGAAGCTCCACGCCCGCTACAGCGAGCCGTCGGCGATCCTGCGCGACCGGTACGGCAACCAGAGCCGGTGGACCACGCCCGAGGTCATCGACGACATCAGGACCGTCAGCGCCGAGCTGGCCCAGGACGTCCTCGCGCGGCTGGAGAGCCGTGGCATCACCGCCGAGCGGCTGCTCGGCAGCGACGGGCTGGTCGGCGCGGGCGAGGGTGAGCGGTGGTGGTGGCGGGAGAAGCAGCTCGTCGAGCTGGAGAACCTCGTCGGACCGATCACCGGGGTCGACCCGGCCCCGCTCGAGAACCTCCGGCCGGGCCACGCCTACCTGATCACCCCGCTCGCCCGGAACGCGGCGGGCCAGGAGGTCAACACCGACGCCGACCGGGCCGCCGCCGCCATCGCCGGGGCCACCGGCGCCTCCGACCTGGTCCTGGTCACCGATGTCGGCCACCTGCTGATCGACGACCGGCCGGTACGCCGGATCAGCGCCGAGGACGCCGCCGCCTTCCGCGACAAGGGCGCCAAGGGCGGCATGCGCAAGAAGCTGCGGGCCGCGGGCGAGGCCCTGGAAGCCGGCGTCGAGCGGGTCGTCATCGGCAGCGCGGCCGTCACAGAGCTGCTGAACGGCTCCACCGGCACGCTCATCACCGATGCCCGCACCCCGGCCGCCGCCGATACAGCAGGAGCGAACGCATGACCCGGTCCCGTGTGCTGGTCGTCAACAACGGAACGCTCTCCCTCAGACAACTCCGCGCCCGCTTCGAGGAGTTGGGCTCGGATACCGAGACGGTCGACGCCGCGTCCGTCCCCGCCCGGGTGGACGGCCGCTACCAGGCGATCGTGCTGAGCGGCACCAAGGTGCGCGCGTACGACAGCGCGTTCTACAAGCCCCTGATCGACCTGGTCACGACAGCGGACGTGCCGGTCTTCGGCATCTGCGGCGGCATGCAGATCCTCGCCGTCGCGGCCGACGGGCGACTCGCCGAGGGGCCGCAGCGGGTCGGCGGCTACGAGGTGCGGGTCGACACGGAGGAACCGCTCTTCACCTACGTGAAGCCCACGGTCACCGTCTTCCACCGGCACACCCTCTACCTCCAGGAGGCCCCGGCGGGCTACCGCTCGATCGGCCGCTCCGAGCACGCGCCCGTGGAGTTCCTGCGCTCGGACGACGGCCGCATCCACGGCGCCCAGGCCCACCTGGAGTTCCGCAAAGACGGCCTGGAGATCCTGCGGGGCTTCGCGCAGCTCTACCAGTGACCTAGTCCCCCCCTCACCACCGACTCCTTCGTACAGAACAAGGACTTCGCCATGAGTGCTCTGGAAGAACCGCAGGACCCCGCCCTCACCGTCCACCTCAACGGCAGCGGCGGCGCCATCAAGGGATGGGTGGTCATCGACACCCTCGTCGACGGCCTGGCGATGGGCGGAACCCGGATGACCACCGGGGTCACCGAGGAGGAAGTCGCGGGCCTGGCCCGGGACATGACCGAGAAGTTCACCCTGGCGGGGCTGCGCATCGGCGGCGCCAAGGCCGGGATCGTCGCCGACGCCACGAACTCTGAGGGCGCCGGCCGCGAGGAGACCTTCCGCACCTTCGGCCGCACGGTGAAGCCGCTCCTGCACGGCGGCATCCACCTCGGCATCGACATGGGCGTCACCCCCGCCGACCGGGCCGTCTTCTTCGAGGAGGCTACGTACGACCCCCGCTACCGGCTCGGCGCCCCCGACATGCCGATCGACTGGCGTACGTACTACGAGCCCCTGATCGACGCCACCGGCCACGGCGTCGGGGTCGCCGCGGTCACCGCCCTGGAGGCGAGCGGCCGCACCGAGCCCGCCCGGGTCGTGGTGCAGGGGTTCGGAGCGGTGGGCCGGGCGGTGGCGCGGTTCCTGGAGGACCGCGGGCACATCGTCGTGGGCATCGCGGACGTCCGGGGCACGATCAGTGCGGAGCGGCTGCCGGTGGCCGAACTCGTGGCCATCACCGACGGGTTCGGGGCCATCGACCGGACCCGGCTGCCGCAGGACGTCAAGCTCTCCGCCGAGCCGGACGCCTGGCTCGACGTGGACGCGGACATCCTGATCCTGGCGGCCCAGAAGTACGCGATCAACGCCGAGAACGCCCACCGCCTGCGGGCCGGCCTGGTGGTCGAGGGCGCCAACCTCGCCTCCAGCGCCGCGGCGAAGGAGAAGGTGGCCGCCTCGGGGGCCGCCCTGGTCCCGGGCGTGATCGCCAACATCGGCGGCGCGGCCTCGGCGGCCCTGGCCGTCACCCGGGTCGTCCCGTTCGACCTGGAGGCCGAGGCGCGCAAGGCGTGGGTCTTCGACTGGGTCGGTGACCGGGTCCGGCGGAACACCCGCGACCTGCTGGAGATCGCGGCCTCCCGGGCGGGCAACCCCCTGCCCGAGCTGCTCGCGGCCCGCCGGAAGGAGCGCTGATGAGCACGGCGGCGAAGGGGGCGGGGGCGGCCCCGGCGGTCGGGGGGCGGTCGGGCACTGGTGGGGCGGCGGTCGCGGGGCGGTCGGCTGCTGGTGGGGCGGCGGTCGGGGAGCGGTCGGGCACTGGTGGGGCGGCGGTCACCGGGCAGCCGAACCGTGGTGGGGTGGCGGTCGGGGAGCAGCCGACCCCTGGTGGAACGGCCGCCGCCGGACAGCCGACCCGTGGTGGGGCGACGGTCCCGGAGCAGCCGAACCGTGGCGGGGTGACGGTCAGGGAGCAGACGCCCCCTGGTGGAACGGCCGCCACCGGACAGCCGAACCGTGGTGGGGTGGCGGTCGGGGAGCAGACGACCCCTGACGGAGAGGCCGCCACCGAACAGCCGACCCCTGGCGGAGTGGCGGTCGCGAGGCAGCCGACCCCTGGCGGGGCGACCGTCGTAGAGCAGCCGACCCCTGACGGAGAGGCCGCCAGCGGACAGCCGACCCCTGGCGGGGCGACGGTCGCGGAGCAGACGACCTCTGGTGGAACGGCCGTCACCGAGCAGCCGACCGGACCCGATGAACAGCGCGCCGGTGAACAGCGCGCCGCCGAGTACCTCCGCCGTGGCTGGTGGCGGGACGGGACCTTCCTCGACGACCTGCACCGCCAGGCCCGGGAGCACCCGCGCCGGCTGGCCATCGCGGGCCGGCGCGTCGCGGAGTCCCGTACCGACACGCTCGACTACGCCGAACTGAACCGTCTGACCGACCGGTTCGCCCTGGCCCTGCTCGACCTGGGCGTTCGGCCGGGCGACTTCGTCGCCGTACAGCTGCCCAACCGGTGGGAGATGGTGCCGCTGATCTTCGCCTCCATCCGGGTCGGCGCGGTCATCATCCCGATCTCGCCCATCTGCACGGAGGAGGAGCTGCGCCACCGCCTCGGCCTCACCGGGGCCCGGGTGTGCATCACCCTCCCGGAGTGGTCGGGCACCCCGCTGGCGGAGATCGCCACCCGCCTGAAGGGTGAACTTCCGGCGTTGAAGCAGGTGTTGGTGGTGGACGGGCCGCTGCCTCAGGGCGCGCTCCCGTTCCACCAGCACTTCGTGGCCGAGGAGCGGGAGGAGCTGGAGGGCGCCGCCGCCCGGCTGGACGGTCTGGCGCTCGGCGCGGACGACCCGTTCGTGGTGCTGTTCACCTCCGGCACCACCGGCCTGTCCAAGGGGGTCCTGCACAGCCAGAACACGGTCCACTCGGCGGTACGCGGGTACGTCGACGCGTTCGGAGCGGGCGCCGCCGACGGGGACAGGGACCGGGACAGGGACCGGGGCGGGGACGGGGGCGGGGACACCGAGGGTGGCGGCTGGGTGGCGGCGGTCTCCACGCCGCTGGTCCACTACTCGGGGTTCGCGCAGGGTGTGCTGGCCGGGGTCATGCTGGGCGGGACCGTCGCCTTCCAGGACGTACGCCGCAACGAGGCGCTGCTCGACCTGGTGGAGCGGTACGGCGCGACCCTGCTCTACGGGCCGCCCGCCACCCTCGCCGATGTGGCTGCCTCCCAGCGGGCCGAGCGGCGGGACACCAGCACGCTGCGGCATGTGGTGATCGGCTCGGCGCCGGTCCTGAAGGAGCTGGCCGACGAGGTCCACGAGACGCTGGGCGCCCGCGCCCACTCGCTGTGGGGCATGTCGGAGAACGGCCCCGTGACCACCACCCGGCCCGAGGACCCCGAGGGCTGGTCGGCGCGGAGCAACGGCCGCGCGATCGATGCGATGGAGACCCGGATCGAGACGTCGGGGGCGTACGGGGCGTCGGTGGCCGAGGGCGCTGTCGGGAAGCTGAAGGTGCGCGGCGCGTCGCTCGCGCTCGGGTACCACAAGCGCCCCGAGGCGTTCGCGGCCGAGCTGGACGGGGACGGCTGGTTCGACACCGGCGACCTCGCCCGCGACGACGGCCGGGGCGGCATCCGCATCATCGGCCGGGCCCGGGACGCGGTCCTGCGGGACGGGCGGGTGGCGCCGATGACGGAGCTGGAGGCGGTGATCGGCAGCCACCCGAAGGCGGTCGAGGCCGCGCTGGTGGGCCTGGAGCTTTCGGGCGTCGGCCAGGAGTCATCAGGCGTCGGCCAGGAGCCACCGGGCGCTGGCCTGGAGCCACCGGGCGCCGGCCCGAAGTCATCGAACGTCGGCCAGGAGCCACCGGAAGGCTTTACGGGAGACGGGCCCGGCAACGTGATCGTCGCCGTCGTGGTCCCCCGCGGCGGCCAGGGCCCGACGCTGGAGGAGGTCCGGGCCCGGGTCACGGAGGCGGGCCACGACGCCCGCTTCCTGCCCGACCGGGTGGAGCACGTCCCCGCCCTCCCGAAGACGCTGACCGGCAAGGTCCGCAAGGCCGAGCTGCGCGAGCGGTACACCACGGGCACCCGCACCTGACCCCCGTACACCCCACGCACCTCACACACGCCACCCACCTCGCACCGCATCCCACCGCACCGCACCACATCTCACCGCGCCGCACCCACACGTCACGCCCCGCACCCCGCACCCCACACCGAGCGCTGGAGCTGTTGTCATGTCCGACCCCACCCCGGTCCCGCCGGTCTCCGCACCGGCCCCCGCACCGGCCCCCATGTCGGCGACCCCCTCACCGGTCTCCATGTCGGCGACCCTCGCCGCCGACGAGGCCCTGGCCCGCCGGCGCCGGGCCGGGGAGCGGGTCCTGTCGATGGCGAGCGGGGAGATCGGCCTGCCCGTCCTCCCGGCGCTCAGGGACCGGCTCGCGGCGGCGGCCGGCGAGAACGCGTACGGCTCCGTCGCCGGAAGCCCCGCCCTGCGGACCGCCGTCGCCGGGTACTGGGAGCGGCGCGGCCTGGCCGTCGACCCGGGTCTCGTCGTGGCGGGCCCCGGCAGCAAGTCGCTGCTCTTCGCCCTGCTCCTGGCCATCGGCGGGGACGTGGTCGTGCCGGTGCCGAGCTGGGTGAGTTACGCCGCCCAGGCCCGGCTGGCCGGGGCGCGGCCCATCCCCGTACCCATCCTGCCGGGGCAGGGCGGGGTGCCCGACCCGGACCGGCTGCGTGAGGCGGTCGCCGACGCGCGGGCCGCCGGACAGCACCCGCGCGCGGTGGTCGTGACCGTACCGGACAACCCGACCGGCACGGTCGCCTCGGCCGCCACCGTACGGCGGCTTGCGCAGGCGGCCCGCGAACTGGACCTCGTCATCGTCTCCGACGAGATCTACCGCGACCTGGTCCACGACACCTCCGACCCGGCCGTCTCCCCGGCCCTGCACGCCCCCGAGCGGACCGTCGTCACCACCGGGCTCACCAAGAACCTGGCGCTCGGCGGCTGGCGCACGGGCGTGGCCCGGCTGCCCGACAGCGAACCGGGGCGCGCCCTGCACACCCGGCTCGTCGCGGTCGCGAGCCAGATCTGGTCGAGCCCGCCCGCGCCGGTGCAGACGGCGGCCGCGTACGCCTTCGGGGAGCCGCCGGAGGTCGTCGAGCGCGTCGCGGCGAGCCGGCGGCTGCACGGGACGGTGGTGCGCGCGGTCGCCGCCCGCTTCACCGCCGTGGGTGCGCTCCTGGCCCCCGTCGCGGCGACCTGCTACCTCTACCCGGACTTCGAGCCCCTGCGCGAGCACCTGGCGGGCGCACACGACGTGCACGGCGGGGACGGTCTGGCCGCGCTGCTCTCCGAGCGGTACGGGATCGGCGTCCTGCCCGCGAGCGCGTTCGGGGAGCCCGTCCGCCCGCTGCGCATCCGCGCGGTGACCAGCCGCTTCTACGGCGAGACCGACGAGCGACGCACGGCGGCCCTGGAGGCGGCGGACCCCCTGGCCCTGCCGTGGATACGGGCATCGGTCGACCGGGTCGGCGAGGTCCTGGCCGACCTCACAGGGGTGGAGGTACCCGCTCTCACCCCCGCGCCTCCACCCCCACTGACCACCTCTGACCACCCCTGACCACCCCTGACCACCCCTGACACCCCCGACACCTCTGACGCCCCCAACTCACCTACTCACCTACTCACGCACGCACACACACGCATACGCACTGAAGGAGTCACCGATGCCCCACTCCCACCTCCCCGTCCTCTTCGAGGCCCTGTACGACGGCGCACGTCACGTCGGCTTCGGCCGCCCCGAGGACGGCACGCGGCAGACCCTGTACCGGGTGGAGGACGGCCAGGTCGCCGCCGCCTTCATCGCCACCGACGGCTCGGAGGAGGCCCTGCGGTCGGCCCTCACCGGGGGTGCGCCGACCGTCGTGGTCACGGCCGGGGACCCGGAACTGCGCCTGCTGCCGCCCCTGCTGCCGCAGGCCACGGGCAACGCCCTGCTGAGTGGTTTCATGGGCACGCACAAGAAGAAGTGGGGCGGCGAAACCGCCCCGGAGGACGGCGAGTTCACCCCGCCCAAGTGGTTCTTCAAGGGGTTCGGGGAGTGGGCGAAGCTGCCCGGCGAGGAGCTGGTCGTCCCGGCCCGTCCGGTCGCCCTCATCGAGGAGCCGGAGGTCGCCCTCGTCTACGTCAACGACGCCGACGGCACCCCCCACTACGCCGGCTACACCTTCGGCAACGACCTGTGCGACATCGGCCTGCACCGCCAGGACCCGGGCTACAACCCGTACTGCAAGCTGTGCGACACCGCCCTCACCCCGTGGCTCTTCCTCGGCCCGCCGCCGCGCACGGTGACCGGCCGGGTCACCATCGTCCGGGACGGCGCGACGGCGTGGGAGGGCCCGTTCGACTGCGGTGACGACGCCCTCTACTACCGGGTGCAGGACATGGCGGACCACCTGTTCACCTTCCCGGCGGTGCGACGGCCCGGACTGGTCAACTACGTGCTCCTGGGCGCCGACGAGGCGAGCTTCCACGACGGGTTCAGGATCGCCGACGGCGACCGTATCGCCATCGACGTGAAGAGCCACGGGGTCGCCTTCGAGAACCAGGTGCGGTACCTCTCCCCGGCCCCGTCCACCACGCCGGCCGCCGCCCCGGCGCCCGGGGCGACCGAAGCCCCTACGTCTGCCGCCACGGCATGAACACCTCGTGAAGTAGGGCCGGTTGACCTGTGCAGATGCCATCCGGCACAGGCACGCTCTCAAAGCCACCCCCCACTCCCACACCACCGTCCCGCCGCCGGACTTCGCAGGAGGAGACCGCACCGTGCCCGCCACCACCAAGAAACAGGTGCATCTCGCAGCCCAGCTGCCCGGCATCCACAATGTGACCGTCTGGTCGGACCCGCGCTCCGAGAGCCAGATATCCATCGACTCCTTCATCCGGCTCGCGCAGACCATCGAACGCGGCAAGTTCGACTTCTTCTTCCTTGCCGAAGGGCTGCGGCTGCGCGAGCACAAGGGGCAGGTCTACGACCTGGACATCGCGGGACGCCCGGAGAACCTGACCGTGCTCAGCGCCCTGGCCGCCGTCACCACGCGCCTGGGCCTCGCCGCCACGGTCAACGCCACCTTCAACGAGCCGTACGAGGTGGCGCGCCGGTTCGCCACCCTGGACCGGCTCAGCGGCGGGCGGGCCGCCTGGAACGTGGTCACCAGCTACGACGCGTTCACCGGCGAGAACTTCCGCCGGGGCGGCTTCCTCCCGGAGGCCGACCGCTACACCCGGGCCGCCGAATTCCTCACCACAGTGCGGGAGTTGTGGGACAGCTGGTCGGACGGCGACCTGAAGGCCGACGCGGCGACGGGGGAGTTCATCGCCCCCGGGGCCGGCCGCTTCGCCCACCAGGGGCAGCACTTCGACATCTCCGGCCGGTTCACCACCCCGCCCGGACCGCAGGGCCACCCGGTGATCATCCAGTCCGGCGAGTCCGACGCGGGGCGGGAGTTCGCCGCGTCCGACGCCGAGGTCATCTTCAGCAAGCACAACCGGATCGACGTGGCCCGGGACTTCTACCGGGACGTCAAGCGGCGCCTGGCCACGTACGGCCGGAGCCCCGACGACCTGCTGATCCTCCCCACCGCCAACGCGGTCGTCGCGGACACCGACGAGGAGGCCGCCGCGTACGCGGAGGAGATCAGCCGCGAGCTGGTCAGCCCGCAGACCGCGATCGCCCACCTGGAGGCGGTCTGGGGCCGCGACCTGTCCGCGTACGACCCGGACGGGCCGCTCCCCGACATCGAGCCCGAGGACGACGCCCACTTCCTGAAGGGGCACTCCGTCTTCCGCAAGGGCCGGGCGGAGACGGCCCGGCAGTGGCGCAAGCTCGCCGAGGAGCGGAACTTCTCCATCCGTGAGCTGGTCATCGAGGTCGGCGGACGCCAGACGTTCGTCGGCAGCCCGCAGACGGTCGCCGACGCCATCGACGACTACGTGCAGAGCGAGGGCGCCGACGGATTCGTCCTCGTCCCCCACCTCACCCCGGGTGGCCTGGACGACTTCGTGGACCGGGTGGTGCCGATCCTCCAGGAGAAGGGCGTCCACCGCGACGACTACACCGGCTCCACGCTCCGGGACCACCTGGGCCTGTCCGACGCCCCCCGCCCGGCCGGGTGGGGCGGACCGACCGTGCGCCATGAGAAGGAGACCTCCGCATGACCGGCACGAACGGCGCCACGAACGGCACGACGGACGCCACGACCGGCGCGTCGGGCCCGCCGGGCGCGACGGGCGCGACGGGCACGACGGGCACGACGGGCGCCACCGACCCGACAAGCACCCCAACGGGCATCCCGACAGGCACCCCGACCGCCACCCCCGAGACATCGGCCGCCCCCGACACATGGGCCACCCCCGGCACATGGGCCGCCCCCGACACCTCCGCCGCCACCGGTGCCCCTCTGCACCTGGCCGTCGCGCTCGACGGCGCGGGCTGGCACCCGGCGGCCTGGCGGGAGGAGGGCGCCCGGCCCGGTGAGCTGCTCGACGCCGCGTACTGGGCCGACCTGGTCGCCGAGGCCGAGCGGGGCCTGCTCGACTTCGTCACGTTCGAGGACGCCCTCGGCCTCCAGTCCGCCGCCTTCCACCTGCCCGACGACCGCACCGACCAGGTCAGGGGCAGCATCGACGCCGTCCTGCTCGCCTCCCACCTCGCCCCCCTCACCACGCACATCGGCCTGGTCCCGACCACCAACGTCACCCACACCGAACCGTTCCACCTCGCCATCGGCATCGCCACGCTCGACCACGCGAGCAAGGGCCGGGCCGGCTGGCGCCCGCAGATCTCGTCCCGCGCGGCCGACGCCGCCCACTTCGGCCGCCGCACCACACCCCAGCTCACCGAGAACGACGTGACCGACTCGGAGCTGATCTCCCAGCCGCTGCGCGCCCTCTTCGCGGAAGGCGCCGAAGTGGTGGAGGCGGCACGGCAGCTCTGGGACAGCTGGGAGGACGACGCCGAGATACGGGACGCGGCGACGGGCCGCTTCCTCGACCGCGACAAGGTCCACCACATCGACTTCCAGGGCTCGAACTTCAGCGTCAAGGGCCCGTCGATCACCCCGCGCACCCCCCAGGGCCAGCCGCTGGTGGTGAGCCTCGCGCACGCCACCACGCCGTACGAGTTCGCCGCCCTCAGCTCCGACGTCGTCGCCATCACCCCGCACGACCGGGCGGGCACGGCGGCGATCCTCGCCCAGGTCGCGGAGGCTGTGAACCGCACCGGCCGGGACGTGAGCGACCGGCCCCTGCGCACCTTCGCGGACCTCGTCGTCCTCCTGGACGACGAACCGGGCGCCGCGGCCCGTCGCAAGGCCCGCCTGGACGAGGTGGCCGGAGCCGCACTCGCCTCCGACGCCGAGATCTTCACCGGCACACCCGCCGAACTGGCCGACCTGCTGCTCGACTGGCACTCCACCGGCCTGGACGGCTTCCGCCTCCGTCCGGCCACCCTGCCGCACGACCTCACGGCGATCACCCGGGGCCTGGTCCCGGAGTTGCAGCGGCGCGGGGTGTTCCGTACGGAGTACGCGTCCACCACCCTGCGCGGCCACTTGGGCCTGGCCCGCCCCGCCAGCCGGTACGCGAAGGCGGGTTGACGCGTGGCGACCGGAGTGGCCCGGGGGGCCGGGGGCCTGGGCCCCCGGACCGGAAGGGTGGACACCGCCCCGCCCCCCGGGCCGGGCCCCCCCCGCCACA
>NZ_JBEYKR010000009.1:0-111459 GCF_040703535.1 Streptomyces sp. NPDC007346 | reverse complement strand
CTGACGCGGGGTTGTTGGAGGTCGTGTGTGGCCAGTAGGAGGGTGGTCGAGCACCCGGCCCGTGTGCGTGCTCGATAGCCGACTAGGCGCGTGCGGGCGTAAGGCGGTGCCTGTGCGGTCAGCCCAGCTTGGAGACGTCGCGGACCGCGCCCCGGTCCGCGCTCGTCGCCATCGCCGCGTAGGCGCGCAGCGCGGCCGAGACCTTGCGCTCGCGGGCCTTGGGCGCGTACACGCCGTTCAGCGCCTCGCGGCGGGTGGCCAGTTCGGCGTCGTCGACCAGCAGCTCGATGGACCGGTTCGGGATGTCGATGCGGATGCGGTCGCCGTCCTCGACGAGCGCGATCGTGCCCCCGGAGGCCGCCTCGGGTGAGGCGTGGCCGATGGAGAGGCCCGACGTGCCGCCGGAGAAGCGGCCGTCGGTGACCAGGGCGCAGACCTTGCCCAGGCCCCGGCCCTTGAGGAAGGAGGTGGGGTAGAGCATCTCCTGCATGCCGGGGCCGCCGCGCGGGCCCTCGTAACGGATGACGACGACGTCGCCCGGCTCGATCTCCTTGCGGAGGATCTTGTCGACGGCCTCCTCCTGCGACTCGCAGACGACGGCCGGGCCCTCGAAGGTCCAGATCGACTCGTCGACGCCGGCCGTCTTCACGACGCAGCCGTCCACGGCGAGGTTGCCCTTGAGGACGGCGAGGCCGCCGTCCTTGGAGTAGGCGTGCTCGACGTCGCGGATGCAGCCGCCCGCCGCGTCCAGGTCGAGGGTGTCCCACCGCTCGGACTGGGAGAAGGCGGTCGCGGAGCGGACGCAGCCGGGGGCCGCGTGCCACAGCTCGACGGCCTCGGGGGACGGGGAGCCGCCGCGCACGTCCCAGTTCTTCAGCCACTCGGCGAGGGTGTCGGAGTGCACGGAGTGGACGTCCTCGTTGAGCAGGCCGCCGCGGTGCAGCTCGCCCAGGAGGGCGGGGATGCCGCCGGCGCGGTGGACGTCCTCCATGTAGTACGTGCCGCCGGGGGCGACGTTGGGGGCGACCTTGGACAGGCACGGGACCCGGCGCGAGACCTCGTTGATGTCGTCGAGGTCGTACGCCAGCTCCGCTTCCTCGGCGGCGGCCAGCAGGTGCAGGATCGTGTTGGTGGAGCCGCCCATGGCGATGTCCAGCGCCATCGCGTTGTCGAACGCGGCGCGGGTGCCGATGGAGCGGGGCAGGACCGTCTCGTCGTCCTGCTCGTAGTACCGCTTGGTGATCTCGACGACCGTGCGGCCGGCGTCCTCGTACAGCGCCTTGCGGGCGGTGTGGGTGGCGAGGACCGAGCCGTTGCCGGGGAGGGAGAGGCCGAGGACCTCGGTCAGGCAGTTCATCGAGTTGGCGGTGAACATGCCCGAACAGCTGCCGCACGTGGGGCAGGCGTTCTCCTCGATACGGAGGATGTCCTCGTCGGAGACGGACTCGTCGACCGCGTCGCTGATCGCGTTGACCAGGTCGAGTTTGCGCACGGTCCCGTCGACGAGGGTGGCCTTGCCGGCCTCCATCGGGCCGCCGGAGACGAAGACGGTGGGGATGTTGAGGCGCATCGCGGCCATCAGCATGCCCGGTGTGATCTTGTCGCAGTTGGAGATGCAGATCAGCGCGTCCGCGCAGTGCGCCTCGACCATGTACTCGACGGAGTCGGCGATCAGGTCGCGCGAGGGCAGGCTGTAGAGCATGCCGCCGTGGCCCATCGCGATGCCGTCGTCCACGGCGATGGTGTTGAACTCGCGCGGGACCGCGCCCGCCGCCAGGATCGCCTCGGAGACGATCCGGCCGACCGGGGCGAGGTGGGTGTGGCCGGGGACGAACTCGGTGAACGAGTTGGCGACCGCGATGATCGGCTTGCCGATGTCCGCGCTCGCTACGCCCGACGCGCGCATAAGGGCGCGCGCGCCCGCCATGTTGCGTCCGTGGGTGACCGTGCGGGACCTCAGCTGGGGCATCGTCGCTCGCTCCTTCGGCAGGGAGACTGCCTCCGACAGATAAAGAAAGACCGTCTTCGAGCGTACGCCCCGAATCCAAGATCTGGACAGGCTGTCCGGAATACGGGACACCCTGGTCGCTGGGTGGGCACGGGCCGCAGGCCGTACGGCTCAGCTGCCGTAGCTCGGCTGCCGTACGGCTCAGCTCTCCGTCAAGTATCTCTGGAGGGTCGGCGCCACCATGGCGACGATGTCCTCCGGATCGGCCGACGCGAGCGGCTCGGCGCGGATCACGTACCGCAGCATCGCGATGCCGATCATGTGCGAGGCGGCCAGCTCCGCGCGGAAGGTGGCGTCCGGTACGTCGAGGTCCGCCGCGATCCTCTCCAGCAGCCGCCGCAGGACGAAGCCGCGCAGCACCTTCGCCGCCGCCTCGTGGGTGAGCGCCGAGCGCAGGACCGCCACGAGCGGCGCGCGGGTGGCCGGGTTCTCCCATACGGAGAGGAAGTAGCGCGCCAGCCGCTCCCCCAGGCCCTCCGGGGGGCCGCCGAGGACCTCGGTGATGACGAGGGCCGGTTCGAAGGAAAGCTCGACGGCGGCTGCGAAGACCTCGTCCTTCGTGCCGAAGTAGTGGTGGACGAGGGCCGCGTCGACCCCGGCGGCCTTGGCGACCTGGCGGATCGAGGTCTTGTCGTAGCCGCGCTCGGCGAACTCCGTACGGGCCGCCCGCAGGATGCGCGTACGGGCGTCGGGGCCTTCGGCGGAGGCCTGGCGGGAGGGGCGGCCCCGGCGCCGGGGGGCGGGTGCGTTCTCGGTCACGGGCGGCGGGTCTCGGGGGCCGGGTCCGTGGTCGTGGCGGAGGTGGCCGGGTCCGGGGTCGTGGCGGAGGAGGCGAGGTGGAGGCGGGTGAAGGCCAGGGCCTCGGCGAGGTCGGCCTCACGTTCGGCGGAGGACATCGCGCGGCGGGTGTTGACCTCGATGACGACATGGCCGTCGAACGACGTACGGGCTAGACGCTCCAGCAGCTCCGCGCACGGCTGGTCGCCCCGGCCGGGCACCAGGTGCTCGTCCTTGGCCGACCCCCTGCCGTCGGCGAGGTGCACGTGGGCGAGCCGGTCGCCCATCCGGTCCACCATGGCGAGCGCCTCGGTGCGGGCGGTCGCGGTGTGCGAGAGGTCGACCGTGAAGTGCCGGTAGTCGTCGTTGGTGACGTCCCAGTCGGGGGCGTACGCGAGCATCTCGCGGTCCCGGTAGCGCCACGGGTACATGTTCTCGACCGCGAACCGGACATCCGTCTCGTCGGCCATCCGCCAGATCCCGGACACGAAGTCCCGGGCGTAGTTGCGCTGCCACCGGAAGGGCGGGTGCACCACGACGGTGGACGCGCCGAGCCGCTCGGCCGCCGCCCTGGCCCGCTGGAGTTTGACCCACGGGTCGGTGGACCAGACCCGCTGGGTGATCAGGAGGCAGGGGGCGTGGACGGCCAGGATCGGGACCTGGTGGTAGTCGGAGAGCCGGCGCAGAGCCTCGACGTCCTGGCTGACGGGGTCGGTCCAGACCATGACCTCGACGCCGTCGTACCCCAGGCGCGCGGCGATCTCGAAGGCCGTCGCGGTGGACTCGGGGTAGACCGAGGCCGTTGACAGGGCGACCTTCGCATCGGGGATGCGCACCACTGGTTCTGCCACCTGGACAGCGTACGGGCAGTGGTGCGCCGCGCCGAGGGGCCGTGGCGGAAAGTGATCAGGGCCATGGGTGTACGGGGTGGGCGTGACGTACGGGGATTGCGTGACGTGCGAGGCGTGCGTGACGTACGTGGTGGGCGTGGTGGATGTGGCGTATGAGGTGGGCGTTGTGGATGTGGCGTACGTACGGCCCTGTCGTCACCTCGGCAGTGCGGCCCGCTCCACCGGGAGGTGGTCCAGGCGGCGCAGGATGACGCCCTCGCGCAGGGCCCAGGGGCAGATCTCCAGCTCGTCCACGCCGAACAGGTCCATCGCGCCCTCCGCCACCAGCGCCCCGGCCAGCAGCTGGGCGGCCCGGCCCTCGGAGACGCCGGGCAGTCGGCCGCGCTCCTCGACGGTCATCGCCGCCAGCTTCGGGACCCACTCCTCCAGGGCGCTTCGGCTGAGACAGCGCTGGACGTAGAGGCCCTCGGTGGAACGGGCGGCGCCGGCGATCCTGGCGAGCTGCTTGAAGGTCTTGGAGGTGGCGACGACGTGGTCCGGGCGCCCGGCGCGGCTGAATTCGCCCACCGTCCGCGCGATGCTCGCCCGCACGTGCCGGCGCAACGCCCTGACCTGCTCGGGGTCGGCCGGGTCGTCCGGCAGCCAGGCGCCGGTGAGGCGGCCCGCGCCCAGCGGCAGGGAGACGGCGGTGTCCGGCTCCTCGTCGATCCCGAAGGCGATCTCCAGCGAGCCGCCCCCGATGTCCAGGACCAGCAGCTTCCCCGCCGACCAGCCGAACCAGCGGCGGGCGGCCAGGAAGGTCAGCCGCGCCTCCTCAACACCGCTGAGGACGGCGAGGTCGACGCCGGTCTCGGCCCGTACGCGGTCGAGGACCACGTCCGCGTTGGTCGCCTCGCGCACCGCGGAGGTGGCGAAGGCGAGGACGTCCTCGCACCCCTTGTCCTCGGCGGCCTGGACCGCCCCGGCTATCGTCGCCACGAGGCGGTCCACGCCGAGCGGGCCTATCGCGCCGCCCGCGTCGAGCAGTTCGGCCAGCCGGAGCTCCGCCTTGTGCGAGTGCGCGGGCAGCGGGCGGGCGCCGGGGTGGGCGTCGACCACCAGCAGATGAACCGTGTTCGATCCCACGTCGAGGACTCCGAGTCTCATACCGGAACGCTACTGCGCCGCCGCGTCTTACTCTGGGCTCGTGCCAAAGACGAAAAAGGCGAAGCCGGGCAAAGCAACGAAGAATCAGAAGACGAACAAGGAGAGCGCACGGCCGGAAGCGAACACACCGGATGTCGGCGCGCCCGACCCGTCCGACGAGAAGGGCATCGACTTCGCGCGGGCCTGGGTGGAGTTCCCCGACCCCGGCGACGACGAGCAGGTCTTCCGCTGCGACCTGACCTGGCTGACCTCCCGGTGGTCCTGCATCTTCGGCAGCGGCTGCCAGGGCATCCAGGCGGGCCGCGCCGATGACGGCTGCTGCACGCTGGGCGCGCACTTCTCCGACGAGGACGACGAGAAGCGGGTCGCCGAGAACGTGGCCCGGCTCACCCCCGACCTGTGGCAGTTCCACGACGTCGGTACGGAGTCGGGCTGGGTCGGCGTCGACGAGGACGGCGAACGCCAGACGCGCCGCTGGGAGGGGTCCTGCATCTTCCAGAACCGGCCGGGGTTCGCCGCCGGGGCGGGCTGCTCGCTGCACATCCTGGCGCTGCGGGAGGGCAAGGAGCCGCTGGAGACCAAGCCGGACGTCTGCTGGCAGCTGCCGGTGCGGCGTACGTACGACTGGATCGACCGGCCCGACGACACCCGGGTGCTCCAGGTGACGATCGGCGAGTACGACCGCCGGGGCTGGGGTCCGGGCGGGCACGATCTGCACTGGTGGTGCACCTCGGCGACGTCCGCGCACGGGGCCGGGGACCCGGTGTACGTGACCTATCGGCCGGAGCTGACCGAGCTGATGGGCAAGGAGGGCTACGACCGGCTGGTCGAGCTGTGCGAGCAGCGGCTGGCCTCGCTGCTGCCGATGGCCCCGCATCCGGCGGACCCGAAGGGCTGAGCGTTGGGGCCGTCCGGGAGGCGGATCCCGGCTGAGGGTGTGTGCCGTCTGCGAGCCGGGGCTGTCTGGAAGCCGGGCCCCGGCTGAGGGTGTGTCCCGTCTGCGAGCCCGGTCCGTCCGGGAGCCGGGCCCCGGCTGAGGGTGTGCCGTGTCCCGGCTGCGAGCCGGGTCCCGGACGGGCGTGTGTCCTCGCTGCGAGCCGGGCCCGTCCGGCGAGCGGGCCCTGCTCCGAGAGCGGGGCCCACACCGGGAAGCGGGGTCCACACCGGAAAGCGGGGTCTCCACCGGGAGCGGGGCCCGTCGTTACGTCGTCACTCCGCCCCGCTTCGTCACTCCGCCGGCCCCGGGTCGCTCGGGGCCGGGGAGGTCGGGGGCGGGTCCGTGGGGTCCGGGTCGGGTGGGTCCGTCGGGCCGGGCGGGTCCGTCGGATCGGTCGGGGTGGGGTCGGTCGGATCGGTGGGTGTGGGGTCCGTGGGGCCGGGGTCTGTGGGGCCCGGGTCGGTCGGGCCCGGATCGGTGGGGCTCGGGCCCGGGTCCGTCGCGCCGGGGTCGGTCGGGCGAGGGCCTGAGCCGTCCGTCGGGCCGGGGGAACCGGGGGCCGGGCGCGTCGGACCGGGGCCGGTGCCGGTGGGCGGAGCGGTGGCACCGTGACCGTCGATGATCACGGCGGAGCCCGAGGGGCTCAGCGCGATCCAGGCGCGCCACGGGCCGCGCGGGGCCGCCGCGTGGTTCACCGCGACCGCGATGGTGGTGGACCGCCCGGCCGCGAGGGTCCCCGACGTACGGCTCAGGCGCAGCCATCGCGCGTCCGTGGCGGCCGTCCAGTCGACCGGGCCGTCGGCGGAGGCGGTCAGCGTGATCGTCGTGAGCGCGCCGGAGGTCCGGGCGGTGACGGTCAGGCCGCCCGCGCCCTCCCGTTCGCCGCCGACGCTGACGACCTCGGCCGTGACGTCCGGGGAGTGGACGCCGCGCCGGTCGCCGGGGCGGGCGTGGCCCGTCTTCTCGTACGGGGTCGCGGGGTCGTCGCTCCGCTCGCCCGCGCCCTCGATCTTCGTGGCGGTGACCTTGGAGCCGTCGTGGCCCTCGCCGGTCAGCGGGGCTCCCCGGTACGCGGCCCACAGGGCGATCACCGGGGCGGCGACCACGGTGGCGACCACCGTCGTCGTCACGACCCGGGCGCGCAGCCGGTCCCGGCGGGCGGCGTGGTCCTTGGGGTCCAGCGGGTAGCCGGTGCGGCCGAAGCGGGGGCCGCCCGAGCGGGAGCGCCGGGCCTGGGCCAGGGCGACGTGCACGGAGGGGCGGGGGGCCTCGACGAGCGGCAGCGGGGCGGCCGGGGAGACCGAGGCCCCGGGCCAGGGGCCCGCGGCGTCGGCCCGTTCGGCGGCTCGGCGGCACCGGGGACAGTCGTCGACGTGCCGGACCAGCTCGCGGCGCAGGGCGGCGGAGAGCAGCACCTGATGGTCGCCGGTGAGGCGGGCGACGGTGGGACAGCCGGCGGTCTCCACGACGGTGAGCGCGGCGCGGGTGCGCTCGACCTCGCAGGCGGCGGCGGCCAGGAGCTCGCGGGCGGTGACCGGCTCCAGGCCGAGCACGGAGGCGACGGCACGGGGGGTGAGGCGGTGGCGTACGGCCAGTTCGAGGGCTTCGCGCTGCTCCGGGGTGGTGCCCGCGGCCTCGGGCCAGGCGAGTGTGGCCAGCTCCCGGCGGCGGGCCTCGGCGGCCGGGGACTCAGCGGGGGCGGAGGTGGTGGCCTCCTCCGGGGTGGGGGGCCCGTCCTGCCGGCTCCCCGGGGCGGGGGCGCTGCCCCGGCCCCCCACGGCGGCCGGGGTGCGTTCCGCCGGGGCCGCCGCGCCCCGGGCCGGTGGCTGCGGGGGCCTGCGGTGGGCCTGGCGGCCGCGCCTGCGCTCGGTGAGGGTGCGCAGGCACGTCCAGCGGGCCAGGGCGTAGAGCCAGGATTGACGTTCCTCCTCGGCCGCGGGGCAGCGGGCGTCGTGCCGGTCCGCGATGGCCAGGACCGCACCGAGCGCCTCGGTCGCCGCCTCGTGGTCGCAGAGCACGGAGAGGCAGTAGGTGAAGAGGCCGTCGAGGTGCGGCTCGTAACGTGCGGCCGGTCGCTGGGCCGAGGCGTGAGGTGCTCGTCGGTGCGCCCGGTGTGCGCCGGTGGTGTGCGTGGGGGTCTGCAGCCTGCTGCTCGTCACCCGGCGACCGTAGGCAGGGGAGTACGTGCCCTTGGCGCCCCTTGAACACATTTAACCCTTACGGGTGAACGCATCCCTCGAACGGGGACGGAGGTCACGGGCTGCGACCGAAGTGCTTCCGCAGTGCTTCCGTGCGCCCTCCGTGCGGCGGGGCGCTCGGCCGACGGGGTCGCGCCCCCGTCGTGACGGCGTTGTCGGCGTTGTCAGACCCCACCTATACGGTGACGCCATGGCTGCCCGTACGAAATCCGCGAAGGACCGGCCGTCCTACCGCTGCACCGAATGCGGCTGGACCACCGCCAAATGGCTCGGCCGTTGCCCCGAGTGCCAGGCGTGGGGGACGGTCGAGGAGTTCGGCGGCGCCCCCGCCGTGCGCACCACCGCGGCCGGCCGGGTCTCCACCGCCGCCGTGCCGATCGGCCAGGTGGACAGCCGTCAGGCCACCGCGCGCTCGACAGGCGTCGGTGAGCTGGACCGGGTGCTGGGCGGCGGGCTCGTGCCGGGGGCCGTCGTGCTGCTGGCGGGCGAGCCGGGCGTCGGCAAGTCGACGCTGCTGCTGGACGTGGCGGCCAAGGCGGCGAACGAGGACCACCGCACGCTGTACGTGACCGCCGAGGAGTCCGCGAGCCAGGTCCGGATGCGGGCCGACCGGATCCGGGCGATCAACGACCACCTCTACCTCGCGGCGGAGACCGATCTGTCGGCGGTGCTCGGGCATCTGGACGCGGTGAAGCCCTCGCTGCTCGTCCTGGACTCGGTGCAGACGGTCGCCTCGCCGGAGATCGACGGCGCGCCCGGCGGGATGGCCCAGGTCCGGGAGGTCGCCGGGGCGCTGATCCGGGCCTCCAAGGAGCGCGGGATGGCCACGCTGCTCGTCGGCCACGTCACGAAGGACGGCGCGATCGCCGGGCCGCGGCTGCTGGAGCACCTGGTCGACGTGGTGCTCTCCTTCGAGGGCGACCGCCACGCCCGGCTGCGCCTGGTGCGCGGCGTCAAGAACCGTTACGGGGCGACCGACGAGGTCGGCTGCTTCGAGCTGCACGACGAGGGCATCACCGGGCTCGCCGACCCCTCGGGCCTCTTCCTGACCCGGCGCGACGTGGCGGTGCCGGGCACCTGTCTGACGGTGACGCTGGAGGGCAAGCGGCCGCTGGTCGCCGAGGTCCAGGCGCTCACCGTCGACTCCCAGATCCCCTCGCCCCGGCGCACCACCTCCGGTCTGGAGACCTCCCGGGTCTCGATGATGCTCGCCGTGCTGGAGCAGCGCGGCCGGATCAGCGCGCTGGGCAAGCGGGACATCTACAGCGCGACGGTCGGCGGTGTGAAGCTCACCGAGCCCGCCGCGGATCTCGCCATCGCGCTCGCGCTGGCCAGTGCCGCCAGCGACACCCCGCTCCCGAAGAACCTGGTCGCGATCGGTGAGGTGGGGCTCGCGGGTGAGGTCAGAAGGGTCACCGGGGTGCAGCGGAGACTGGCCGAGGCACACCGTCTCGGCTTCACCCACGCCTTGGTACCGACCGACCCGGGGAGGGTTCCTTCGGGTATGAAGGTCACAGAAGTCGCCGACATGGGGGATGCTCTGCGGGTCCTCCCTCGCCGTCCTCGACGGGAGGCACCACAGGAGGACAACGCGCGCCGGTAGACTTTGCCCTGGTCTCGCCCGCCCGTGGACACGGCATGGGGGACGCAAGGGCACCGCAAACCTGTTGACCGGAGGAGTGCAGTGGCAGCCAACGACCGGGCGGCAGCGCCCGGAAAGTCCGGCCAAGGCACCGGCAACGAAGCGCTGATGCGCGCCTCGTTGAGCGCGGTCGCGCCCGGAATGGCCCTGCGGGACGGCCTGGAGCGCATTCTCCGTGGCAACACCGGCGGGCTGATCGTCCTGGGCATGGACAAGACCGTCGAGTCGATGTGTACCGGCGGGTTCGTGCTGGACGTCGAGTTCACCGCGACCCGCCTGCGCGAGCTGTGCAAGCTCGACGGGGCGCTGATCCTCGACAAGGACATGACCAAGATCCTGCGGGCCGGTGTGCAGCTGGTCCCGGACGCCTCGATCCACACGGAGGAGACGGGCACCCGGCACCGTACGGCGGACCGGGTCTCCAAGGCGTGCGGCTTCCCCGTCGTCTCGGTCTCCCAGTCGATGCGCCTGATCGCGCTGTACGTGGACGGGGAGCGGCGGGTCCTGGAGGAGTCCTCCGCGATCCTGTCCCGGGCCAACCAGGCGCTCGCCACGCTGGAGCGGTACAAGCTCCGCCTGGACGAGGTGGCCGGCACGCTCTCCGCGCTGGAGATCGAGGACCTGGTCACCGTCCGGGACGTGACGGCGGTGGCGCAGCGGCTGGAGATGGTGCGGCGGATCGCGACGGAGATCGCGGAGTACGTGGTCGAGCTCGGCACCGACGGACGCCTCCTCTCGCTCCAGCTGGACGAGCTGATCGCGGGCGTGGAGCCGGAACGCGAACTGGTGGTCCGGGATTACGTGCCCGAGCCGACGGCGAAACGGTCGCGCACGGTGGCGGAGGCGCTGACCGAGCTGGACGCGCTGAGCCACACGGAGCTGCTGGAGCTGCCGGTGGTGGCGCGGGCGCTGGGGTACAGCGGTTCGCCCGAGACGCTGGACTCTGCGGTCTCCCCCCGGGGCTTCCGGCTGCTGGCGAAGGTGCCGAGGCTGCCGGGGGCGATCATCGAGCGGCTGGTGGAGCACTTCGGCGGCCTCCAGAAGCTGCTGGCCGCGAGCGTGGACGACCTCCAGACCGTGGACGGGGTCGGGGAGGCGCGGGCGCGGAGCGTGCGGGAGGGGCTCTCGCGGTTGGCGGAGTCGTCGATCCTGGAGCGGTACGTCTGAGTTGGGCCGTGGGGGGTCGTCCTTGGTGGGCGGCCTCCCTTTTGTGTGCCGTCCACCGGGGCTGGAGGGTCCGTCCTCAAACGCCGGACCGGCTGGCGTGCGGTGGCCCGGGACACCCATAGACGCATCGACCACCAGGGCTGGAGGTTCCGCCCTCAAACGCCGGACGGGCTGGGGTGCCGTGGTCCGGGACACCCTTAGACGCATCGGCCACCAGGCCGAGGGGTCGTCCTCGAGCGCTGGATCGGCTGGGTCAGGGGCTGCTAGTCCTTCTTCAGGACGAAAGAGGCTCGGCGGACCGGGGTGTCCGGGGCCTTGGCCTCCAGGAGGTAGGTGCCGGGGCCGGCCTTCGTGGCCGGTGGGGTGGCGCAGTTGGGGGCGGAGCGGGTGCGGTTCCAGTCCACCGTGTGCACGATCGTCGCGCCGGCCGGGACCTGGAGGAAGACCGGGCCCGGGGTCGCGGGGCAGTCCTTCGAGGACCAGATCACGTCGTCGTCCGCGCTGGCCTCGGTGACCGTGAGCACCACGTTCTTCGGTCCGAGGTCGGCCTTGCAGGTCGCCGACGAGGTGTTCCGGGCGATGATGTCGAACGTGGGCCGGTCGTCGGGGCCGTAACTGACCTTCGTGCGCAGGGTCAACTCCAGCGCGCCGGGCTCGCATTCGGGGAGCGGGGAGCCCGCCGGGACCTGCTGGCCCGCCGTGGAGCCGCCTGATCCCGTACCGCCGGAGCCCGGACCGGCCGTACCTCCGGCGCCCGTTGACGCGCCGTCGGATCCCGATCCGTCGTCCGAGCCGCCGGAGCCACCGCCCGTACCGCTGCCCGTGTCGCCGTTGGCGCCGTCGGAACCGCCCGAGCCGCTCTCCTCGTCCGAGTCCCCCGACTCGTCGCGGCCGCCCGGCTGTTGGCTGATCGCCGGGCCCGAGCTGCCCGGCCCCGGGGTGATCGACTTCACCGGGTCGGAGCCGCCGGCCTTGCCGTCGTCCTTGGTCCCGCCGCCGCCGAGCGTGGTGACCGCCCAGGCGATCAGCACCGCGATCAGCGCAACCAGAAGCCCCGCTACCGCCCTTCGGCGCCAGTAGATGCTGGAGGGAAGCGGACCGACCGGATTGCGCATAGATCCCACAAGCCGAACTGTACGAGAGATCGGGTCCGACTCAGGCCCCACCCGCCGCTCCGGTCACAAGTTTTGCCGATCATCATCAAGTTTTGCCGATCATCATCACGGCGACCCGGTCACAGGGGACAGAACGGGTGGCGTTCTCACCCCCCGGAGCCACCGCGCGGGCCGACACCCCCACACCCGTGACACCCGGCCCTCCTTCCGTGCCAGGATCGTCGGTGCGATGACTGCCATGACTTCGACTTCCCCCCAGACGCCCCCCGCCGCCGCCTCCCTCCACACCCCCGTCATCGGGTGGTTCGAGCAGCACGCCCGCGATCTCCCCTGGCGCCGCCCCGAAGCGGGCGCCTGGGGGGTGATGGTCAGCGAGTTCATGCTGCAGCAGACCCCGGTGAGCCGGGTCCTGCCGGTGTACGAGCAGTGGCTCGCCCGCTGGCCCCGCCCCGCCGACCTGGCCGCCGAGGCGCCCGGGGAGGCGGTCCGCGCCTGGGGCCGGCTCGGCTACCCGCGCCGCGCGCTGCGGCTGCACGGGGCCGCGCAGGCGATAACGGAACGGCACGGCGGTGACGTACCGAGCGAGCACGGCCAGCTGCTGGCGCTGCCCGGGATCGGCGAGTACACGGCGGCGGCCGTGGCCTCGTTCGCGTACGGGCAGCGGCACGCGGTGCTCGACACGAACGTCCGCCGGGTGTTCGCCCGCGCCGCGAACGGCGTCCAGTACCCGCCGAACGCGACCACCGCCGCCGAACGCAAGCTCGCCCGAGCCCTGCTGCCGGACGAGGACGAGCGCGCGGCCCGCTGGGCGGCGGCCACGATGGAGCTGGGCGCGCTCGTGTGCACCGCGCGCAACGAGGACTGCGACCGCTGCCCGATCGCCTCGCAGTGCGCGTGGCGGCTGGCCGGGAAGCCCGCGCACGAGGGGCCGCCCCGCAAGGGCCAGACGTACGCGGGGACCGACCGGCAGGTGCGCGGGCGGCTGCTCGCGGTGTTGCGGGACGCGCTGAACCCCGTACCGCAGGCGGCGCTGGACGCGGTGTGGGAGGAGCCGGTGCAGCGGGCCAGGGCGCTGGACGGGCTGGTGGCCGACGGGCTCGTCGAACCGCTGGCCGACGGCCGGTACCGGCTGCCGCTGACCTGACCCGGTCCTGATGCTGTCCTGAACCGGTCCTGAACCGGCGCTGTTACACAACCGATGGCCAGCCGTGCGTCGGCGTACGGCTGCTCCGCACAGCCTCGTGACAACGCCTCCGTAGCGTCTCCGACAGCAGTACACGGGGATTCACGGGGACGGAGGCGGTTGTCATGGCGCAGGGCGAGGTGCTCGCGTTCGAGGACTACGTACGCACACGGCAGGACGCGCTGCTGCGCAGCGCACGTCGTCTGGTCCCCGACCCCGTGGACGCGCAGGACCTGCTACAGACCGCTCTGGTGCGGACGTACGGCCGCTGGGACGGCATCGCCGACAAGTCCCTCGCCGACGCCTATCTGCGCCGCGTCATGATCAACACCCGTACGGAGTGGTGGCGGGCGCGCAAGCTCGACGAGGTGCCCACCGATCAGCTGCCCGACGCGAGCGTCGACGACGGCAGCGAGCAGCGGGCGGACCGCGCCCTGCTGATGGACGTCCTCGGGATCCTGGCTCCGAAGCAGCGCAGCGTCGTCGTGCTGCGACACTGGGAGCAGATGAGTACGGAGGAGACGGCCGCGGCGCTCGGCATGTCCGCCGGTACGGTCAAGAGCACGCTGCACCGGGCGCTGGCGCGGCTGCGGCAGGAGCTGGAGAGCCGGGAGCTGACGAGCCGCGAGGCGGTGGCCCGCGAGACCGGAGCCCGGCAGGGGACCGGGACCGGCGGCCGGCGGGAGACCGGGAGCCGCGGGGAGACCGGGAACCGCCGGGAGGGCGCGAGCCGTCTGGGAACCGGGAGCCGCGGGGAGACCGCGAGCCGTCAGGGGAACGGGAACCGTCCGGTGGGCGCGAGCCTTCCGGAGACCGGGAACCACCCGGCGGACGCTAACCGTCCGGCGGACGCGACCCGTCCGGAGACGGGTGGCCACCGGGGTACGGCGCCCGCCGTCACCGGCCGGGTCCCGGCCCAGCGGGCGAAGGTCACCTCCGTCACGGCGGCGCGGGCCCACACACCGGCGCCGCACAACGGGCGTCACGACGAGCGGGGGCGGGAGCGGTGCGCGGCCTGACAGGCAGCAGCGACGGCAGCGGGAACAACGACGGGGCCGGCGGCGGGAACGGCGGCGAGGCGGGCAACGACGAGGGCGCCTCCGGGAGACCCCGTCGGAACCGCGGGTTCCGGGCAGGTATGGCGGCGAGTGGGACGGCCCTGGCCGGACTCGCCGCCTTCGGGCTGTTCTGCGTCGGCTGCGCCACCGGCGGCACCGGCACCCGCGACGAGGGCCCCGCCGTCAGTCAGCCGGTCGCCCAGGCCTCCCCCCGGTCCACCCCCTCCGGCACGGCCCCGGCCACCCGGCGCGTCGACGCCGTGGCCCTCCTCAAACGCGACCCCACGGTGAGCGAACGGGTCAGGGAAGGGCTCCGGCCCTGCGCCGGCAAGGCCTACCCGGTCGACACCTCCTACGGCTCGATGACCGGCGGCACCTCCGCCGATGTCGTGGTCAACGTGATGAGCTGCGCCGATTCGGTGGGGGTGGGGACGTACGTCTACCGCGCCCGCGAGGACGGCTCGTACGAGAACGTCTTCATGGCCGAGGTCCCGGCCGTCTACGGAATCATCGACCGGGGCGACCTCGTGGTGACGACCCAGATCTACGGGTCGAAGGATCCGCTGGCGTATCCGTCCGGCTCCGAGGTGGTCACCTACCGTTGGGCCAACGAGCGCTTCACCGAGCACGACCGGGTGCACAACGACTTCAGCCGTGCCGTCGACGGCACGGAGATCGAGGCCCCCACGCAGGCGGAGCCGGTGGACCCGGACTCCCCGGCCGAACCGAGCGGGAACTGAAAGCGAGACGCAACGTCCATGGCCGAGACCCACGTCCTCTTCGTCGAGGACGACGATGTCATCCGTGAGGCCACCCAGCTCGCCCTGGAGCGGGTCGGCTTCACGGTCACCGCGATGCCCGACGGGCTCCTGGGCCTGGAGGCCTTCCGGGCCGACCGGCCGGACATCGCGCTGCTCGACGTGATGGTGCCGGGGCTCGACGGGGTGAGCCTGTGCCGCCGCATCCGGGACGAGTCGACCGTACCCGTGATCATGCTCTCCGCGCGGGCCGACTCGATCGACGTGGTGCTCGGCCTGGAGGCCGGGGCGGACGACTACGTCACCAAGCCCTTCGACGGCGCGGTCCTGGTCGCCCGCATCCGGGCCGTACTGCGCCGCTTCGGCCACGCGGCCGGGCCGGAGGCCACGGGCCAGGGCGGTACGGAGGAGGGCGCCGAGGGGCTCGGCGGGGTGCTGGCCTTCGGTGACCTGGAGGTCGACACGGACGGCATGGAGGTGCGGCGCGGCGGTGAGCAGGTGGCGCTGACCCCGACCGAGATGCGGCTGCTGCTGGAGTTCTCCTCGGCGCCCGGCACCGTGCTCTCCCGGGACAAGCTCCTGGAGCGGGTCTGGGACTACGGCTGGGGCGGCGACACCCGGGTCGTGGACGTGCACGTCCAGCGGCTGCGCACCAAGATCGGCCAGGACCGGATCGAGACGGTCCGCGGCTTCGGCTACAAGCTGCGCGGATGAAGCGGCCGGTGCTACCTGTGTGGATAGGGCGGCCGGTGCCACCGGGGTGGACAGCGCGGCTGGTGCCGTCCGGGCGGATAGTCAGGCCGGTGCCGTCCGGGCGGACAGTCAGGCCGGTGCCGTCCGGGCGGACAGTGCGGCCGGTGCCGTCCGAGTGGGTGGTGTGCGGATGAAACGACTGGCCCTGCGGACCGGTGTCCGCTGGAAGATCAGCATCGCCATCGCCGCGGTCGGCGCGCTCATCGCGGTCGCGCTGAGCCTCGTCGTACACAACGCGGCCCGGGTCTCGATGATCGAGAACGCCCGCGAGGTGCAGCTGGAGCGGCTGCTGGGCGCGCAGCGGTTCTACGAGGCGACGAGCATGCAGAAGGGCGGGCCCAAGTTCGGGGCGAAGCTCAACGACCCGGCGATCCCGCCGAGCCTGCGCGACGAGGTCCGCAAGAACCGGCGGGCCACCCATGTGACGCAGACCGCCGACGGGGTGCCCGACGTCTGGGCGGCCGTGCCCCTGGCCAACGGGGACGTGCTCTCGCTGCACACCCGGTTCGCGGACCGGTCCGCCACGATCATGGACGACCTGGACCGGGCCCTGATCATCGGCTCGGTCTCGGTGGTCTTCGGCGGCTGTGCGCTCGGCGTCCTCATCGGGGGCCAGCTCTCGCGCCGGCTGCGCAAGGCGGCGGCCGCGGCGGGCCGGGTCGCCGAGGGCCACACCGACGTACGGGTCCGGGAGGCCGTCGGCGGGGTCGTCCGCGACGAGACGGACGAGCTGGCGCGGGCGGTCGACGCGCTGACCGACGCGCTGAACGAGCGGATCGAGGCGGAGCGCCGGGTCACCGCCGACATCGCCCACGAGCTGCGCACCCCGGTCACCGGGCTGCTCACGGCGGCCGAGCTGCTGCCGCCGGGCCGCCCCACCGAGCTGGTACGGGACCGGGCCCAGGCCATGCGGACGCTGGTCGAGGACGTGCTGGAGGTGGCCCGCCTGGACAGCGCGTCGGAGCGGGCGGAGCTTCAGGAGCTGCCGCTCGGGGAGTTCGTCAGCCGGCGGATCGGGCTGCTGAACGCGGATGTGACCGTGCAGGTGGTGCACGAGTCGTGGGTCTCCACCGACCCGCGCCGCCTGGAACGCATCCTCGGCAACCTTCTCGGCAACGCGGCCAAGCACGGCTCCACCCCGGTGGAGGTCACGGTGGAGGGCCGGGTGGTACGGGTCCGGGACCACGGCCCCGGGTTCCCGGAGGAGCTGCTGCGGGACGGGCCGAGCCGGTTCCGTACGGGCTCCATGGACCGGGCCGGGCACGGGCACGGCCTTGGCCTGACGATCGCGGCGGGCCAGGCGAGGGTGCTGGGGGCCCGGCTGACCTTCCGGAACGCGGCGCCGGTGGGTGCGGCGGAGGGCACGGGCGGGGCCATCGCGGTGCTGTGGCTGCCGGAGCACGCGCCGACGGCGACGGGGAGCTTCCCGATGCTGCGGCCGGCGGACGAGCGGCAGCCGCAAGGGTGAGGGGCCTTGCTCCGCCCCTGCTCCCTGCCTCCTGTCTCCCTGTCCCCCACCTCTCTATCCCTGCTCCCTGCCCCGCTGTCCCCTGTCTCTCTATCTCTGCTCCCTGCCCCGCTGTCCCCTGTCTCTCTATCTCTGCTGCCTGCTCCCCTCCCCCTGTGGCAACGCCGACGGCGACCCCGAGGAGTGAGCCGTGAGGCTGTCCTCGACGTCGCCGTCGGTCGGGTGACCCGGGCGCACGCCCCGGGTACCGGGGTGTAACGGGTCCACTGACTCTCTTCGGTTGTGTCGCGTGCCCGCCGGGTACCGGCGGGTCTGCGCGGTTACGCCGGCCGGATCAGATGGAGACGTGCACCGAGCGCAGGTACGCGGCCGGGTTCAGCGCCGAGCCGTAGTTCGGGCTGGTGCGGATCTCGAAGTGCAGGTGCGGGCCGCTGGAGTTCCCGGTGTTGCCGGACAGGGCGATCTTCTGGCCCGTCTTGACCTGCTGGCCGATCTTCACGTTGATCTTCGACAGGTGCGCGTACTGCGAGAACTTGCCGTTGGAGTGCTTGATCACGACGGCGTTGCCGTACGCGGGGCCGTCGCCGCCGCCGTTGGGGCCGGCCTTCACGATGGTGCCGGTGTGGGCCGCGGTGACCGGGGTGCCGATCGGCACGGCGAAGTCCTGGCCGGAGTGCTTGGCGGCCCAGCGGGCGCCACCGGTGCCGTAGCTGGCGCTCAGCGTGTACTTCTTGACCGGGGCCTTCCAGGAAGCGGCGTTCTTCTTCGCCGCCTTCTTCTTGGCCTCGGCCTTCTTCTTCGCGTCGGAGGCCTTCTTCGCCGCCGTCTTCTTGGCCGTCTCGGCGGCCTTGCTCTGCGCGGCCGCCTGCTGGGCGACCGACTCGGCGGTGGTGCCCGCGGTAAGGGTGGCGGTGCCCGTGGCACCCGAGGTGCCCGATGCGAACGCCGTGCCGGCACCCAGCACCACGGACGCTCCCAGGCCGGCGGCCAGGACGGCGCCGCGGATACGGGAGGCGGACGGGCGGATGGTGTGCTGGTTCGTTGCGCGCTTCATACGGTGAAGTCCTCCGAAGGTGAGTGGACCCGGCGTGCTGTCCGGGCTTGCTCCACCTTGGTAACCCGCACCCCCGCCGGTGCTCAAACACCCCATCTACGAAGAAAAGCCGTAGAAGGGGGGCTGGGAATTCGTCGCGGTTGTCCCGCTTCGGGAGGCGGGACCGGGCGATGGAATCCCGTACGCGAAGGGGGTTTAAACGCTGCTCTGGGGGTATTTTTCCGGACAGGGCACCGTGAACGGGCCGTATCGCCCGCCGCGCCGGAGCCGCCTCCGCCTGCCGGGGCCGAGGTCCCCGCACCGGTCCTGGCGCCATCTCCTAGCGCGGGTAGTAGGCCTGTTTCGGCCTGTGCGCCTTGTCACCGCCGGTGGGACCTGAGTACGTCCGTTTCGGGACCTTCGGCCTGCCGCATCACTACGCTGGCGGGAAAGCCGAACCACGCCCCGGGGGGACCACCATGACGGCCGAGAACACCCATGACCTGGACGGCATCGAGCTCGCCGATGCCGTCGAATCCATCCGCAACCAGCTGGTGGAGGCGGCGGCGCGGGCCACGGGCCGGCCGGTCTCCTTCGAGGTCGGTGACATCCAGATGGAGTTCACCCTCGAACTGCGCAAGGAGGCCAAGGCGGGCGGCAAGGTGAAGGCCTGGGTGGTCGAGGCGGGCGCGGACGCGTCCCGGTCGACGGGCCGTACGCACAAGGTCGCCTTCACCCTGAGCCCGCGGAACGCGGTGACCGGGGAGGCGTGGGAGATCGGCACGGAGGACGACGGGTCGACGGCGGGGTTCGGTGAGGGCCCCGGAGCGGGCGGGGACACGGCGGACCTCGGCGACGGGACCGCGCCGGACAGGAACACGGCGCACCTCGGCGACGGAACTGCGCCGGACAGGGACACGGCGGGGTTCGGTGAGAGGGCCGGGCGCCCGTGAGCCTCGCGCCCCCGCCCGTCACCCACCTCGCCGACCGTACGGTGGTCGTCTCCGCGGTCCGCCAGGGCAGCGGTGTCCTGCTCACCGACCGGCTGGTCCTGACCTGTGCCCATGTGGTCAAGTCCGGGGCCGTCCTCATCGCCCACCCCGCGCTCCGGGACCGCATAGGGGCCACGGTCGCCTGGATCGACCACCGGCTGGACGTGGCACTCCTGGAGGCCACCGAGCCGGTGCAGCCGGTCGCCCCGGTACGGCTCGGGGTGCTGGAAACCCGCCAGGCGATCCCCGGGTGCGAGATCACCGGCTTTCCGCGCGTCCACCGCTACGGCCCGGACCGGCGGCTGGAGGTGGACCAGTACACCGCGACGGTCCTGCCCGTCGCGGGCCGGGTCCGTGACCTGCTGGTCTGCGCTCTGGACACCCCGCCCGCCCCGCGCCCGGACGACAAGCCCGCGGCCCTGTCCGGGCTCTCCGGCGGCCCGGTCTTCCTCGGGGCCGTACTGCTGGGCATCGCCCTCCAGGTCCCGCGACAGCGCGAGGGCCACCGGGTCGAGTGCGTCCCCCTCGGCCCGGTCCTGGCGGCGGAGCCGTTCGTGCGGGCCTGCCGCAGGACCGGCTTCGAGCTGCGCCACGAGCGGGTCCACGGCCATTTCCCCAGGGACCAGCGGTACGAGTCGGAGTACGCGCGAGCGCTCGGCGTCGCGTACCGCCGTACGAAGATCGTGGGCCTCGACGAGCTGAGCCGGCGCGACGCCGAGTGGGACCTCGACACGGCCTACCTGAGCCTGGAAGCCCAGGCCCAGGCCTCCTCACCCCGGGCCGCCGACCCGCTGCTGCCCCAGCGCATCGACACCCTCCTCACCGACCGCCCCCGGGTCCTGCTGCGGGGCGAGGCGGGCGCGGGCAAGACGACCCTGCTGTGGTGGCTGGCGGCCCGTGCCTCGGCCGGCACCCTGGACGGCGACCTGGCCCCGCTGAACGGCCTGGTCCCCTTCGTCGTCCCCCTGCGCACCCTGCGCGCCCGCGGCGGCACGTTCCCGGGGCCCGCGCAGCTCGCCGGCGCGGGGGTCCTGGCGATCGACGCTCCCCCGGAGGGATGGGCGGGCCGGGTCCTGGAGTCCGGCCGGGCGCTGCTGCTGGTGGACGGCTTGGACGAGGTGCCGCCGGAGGAGCGTGAGCAGGCGCACGCCTGGCTGTCGCAGCTCCTGGCCCGCTACCCGGAGACCCGGTGCGTCGTGACCGTACGACCGCTCGCCGTCGAGCCGGACTGGCTGCGGTCGGAAGGCTTCGCGGAGTTACGTCTGCTGCCGATGCGGAACGAGGACATCCAGGCGTTCGTGGCCTCCTGGCACCGGGCGGCCCGGCTCTCCGAGCAGGACGACGCCGACCGCCTGGACGAGCTGGAACGCGACCTCTCGCTCCAGTTCGTCCAGAACCCCACGCTCCGCGACCTGGCCCGTACACCGCTGCTCTGCGCGGTCATCTGCGCCCTGCACCGCCTCCGCGACGGCTTCCTCCCGGAGACCCGCTGGGAGCTGTACCACTCGGCCCTGGGGATGCTCCTCGGCCATCGCGACCGCCGGCGCCGGATCGCCGACCCCGAGGGCATCGGCCTCGACGTCGAGGAACACACCCAGCTCCTCCAGCGGATCGCGGTGTGGCTGGTGCGCGAGGGCCAGTCGGAGTTCACCCGGGACCAGGCCCTGCACCAGCTCGGCCGGGCGCTGGCGGGGATGGCGCGGGTGAGCGCCCAGGGCCCGCCCGCGAAGATCCTCACCCACCTGCTGAACCGCAGTGGCCTGCTCCAGCAACACACCGACGACACCTACCAGTTCATCCACCGCACCTTCCAGGACTACCTGGCCGCGAAGGAGTTCGTCGAGGGCGACCACCTCAACGAACTGCTGCGCCACGCGGACGAGGAGGCCTGGCAGGACGTGATCCTGCTGTCGGCGGGACATTGCAGCAGACGTGAACTCGCCCTGCTGGTCGACGGGTTGCTGAACGCCGGCGAGGCCCACAAGGAACAGTCCGCCGATCGGACCACGCTGCACGTCCTGGCTGCCCTGTGTGAACAGCACGCGACCTGGCTGGACGGCGGCGTACGGGAGCGGGTCCGGCTGTGCGTCGCGGCGTTGTTCCCTCCCGGCCGCGATCGTCTGGCGCGCACCCTGGCCCGGCTGGGCCCGACCGCGTTGGTGAACGTCCCCGCACCGGAGACCTGCGCTCCCGACAGCGACCAGGCCGGGCGGATGGTGGACCTGATCGGATACGTCGGAGGCGACGCGGCGCTCCCGCTCGCGCGGGCCTGGGCACGTGTCCACCCGGGGCTCGTCGACAGACTCCTCCGCCCCTGGGCGAACTTCCCAGCGCGGCGGTACGCCGAGGAAGTGCTGGCCCACCTCGACCTGTCGGAGACGATCGTCATGATCCACGACCGGCCTCGGGCCCAGCTCCTGCCGCTCCTGCCGCTCGCTCGGCGCGTCATGCTGGGCCCTGGCATCACCGACACGGAGCTCGGCACCGCGATGAGCGGTGGTCAGGTGGAGTCGCTGCACCTCAGCTACAACCACCTCATCTCCGATCTGACGCTGTTGCGGCCGTGTGCCGACCGGATGATCGACCTGCACCTGCGCGACTGCCCGGCGGTCCGCGACCTCACCCCGCTGGCCGAGCTGACCGCCCTCACCTCGCTGAACCTCGGCCTTGGTGGCCTCACCCCTGAGTCGTTGTCCGTGATCCGGGCTCTGCCCTCTCTCCGGTATCTCAGGCTGGACGGACTGGACATGGACCGGTTGAGCGACGTGCCGCCGCACTCCGGTGTCTCCACGCTGAGGGTCGGCTTCGTCGAAGAAGCCGTCTTCGACGGGCTCGAAGCATGGCAGTCCCTCACCACACTGGAAGTCGGGTTTCCCACGGACATCCGCGGGGTTCTCACCGCGATGGCCAAGGCTCCCCAGGTCACCGAACTGCGCCACGACACGTTCCCCTGGGACGATGTGGACCGGCTCATGCCTGTCCCGTCCCTGCTGGACATCACGGTCGATGCTCCGCCGGACACCAGGGGCCTGCTGCGGCTACGGCGGCTCTTCCCCGCTCTCACGAGCCTGACCCTGTTCCCCGAGCCGACGTTCACCGAGCTGGACCTCACGCCGCTGCACGAGTGGACCGGACTGCGGGTGACCGTCTCCGGCTCGGCCCCGGTGGAACTCCTGGGAGCCGACCTGCTCGGCGACCGTCTCAGCACCGACTACTACTGACCCACGGAAAAGGGGCTGCCCCGGACCGGCCGTGAAGCCGATTCCGGGGCAGCCCCTCGCTCGTGCCCTATGCGGGCGTCACGCTTCCTTCGACAGGTTCGGGCCGGCGCCGCCTGCCGCCTGCTCGATCGGGGGGACGTCGGGCAGAGCCGACTTCTCCTCGCCGCGGAACGAGAACTTCTTCTCGTCGCCCTCGCCCTCGACACCGACGACCACGATGTGACCGGGGCGCAGCTCACCGAAGAGGATCTTCTCGGAGAGGATGTCCTCGATCTCGCGCTGGATCGTCCGGCGCAGCGGCCGGGCGCCCATCACGGGGTCGTAGCCCTTCTTCGCCAGGAGCGACTTGGCCTCGGAGCTGAGCTCGATGCCCATGTCCCGGTCCCTGAGCCGCTCGTCCACCTTGGCGAGCATGAGGTCGACGATCTGGATGATGTCTTCCTCGGTCAGCTGGTGGAAGACGACCGTGTCGTCGACACGGTTGAGGAATTCCGGCCGGAAGTGCTGCTTGAGCTCTTCGTTGACCTTGACCTTCATCCGCTCGTAGTTCGTCTTGACGTCGCCCTGGGCGGCGAAGCCCAGGTTGAAGCCCTTGGAGATGTCCCGGGTCCCGAGGTTGGTCGTCATGATGATGACCGTGTTCTTGAAGTCCACGACCCGGCCCTGGGAGTCGGTCAGGCGACCGTCCTCCAGAATCTGGAGCAGGGAATTGAAGATATCGGGGTGGGCCTTCTCGACCTCGTCGAAGAGGACGACGGAGAACGGCTTGCGGCGCACCTTCTCGGTGAGCTGGCCGCCCTCTTCGTAGCCCACGTAACCGGGGGGCGAACCGAAGAGGCGGGAAACCGTGTGCTTCTCGCTGAACTCCGACATGTCGAGGGAGATCAGCGCGTCCTCGTCGCCGAAGAGGAATTCGGCGAGCGTCTTGGAGAGCTCCGTCTTACCGACACCGGACGGGCCGGCGAAGATGAACGAGCCACCGGGGCGCTTGGGGTCCTTCAGACCGGCTCGCGTACGGCGGATCGCCTGCGAGAGGGCCTTGATGGCGTCCTTCTGCCCGATGACGCGCTTGTGGAGCTCGTCCTCCATGCGCAGCAGACGGGAGGACTCCTCCTCCGTCAGCTTGAAGACCGGGATACCGGTGGCGGTGGCCAGGACTTCGGCGATCAGCTCGCCGTCGACCTCGGCGACGACGTCCATGTCGCCGGCCTTCCACTCCTTCTCCCGCTTGGCCTTCGCCGCCAGCAGCTGCTTCTCCTTGTCGCGGAGGGAAGCCGCCTTCTCGAAGTCCTGGGAGTCGATGGCCGACTCCTTGTCGCGGCGGACACCCGCGATCTTCTCGTCGAACTCGCGGAGGTCCGGCGGCGCGGTCATCCGGCGGATGCGCATCCTGGAGCCGGCCTCGTCGATCAGGTCGATCGCCTTGTCCGGCAGGAAGCGGTCCGAGATGTACCGGTCCGCCAGGGTCGCGGCCTGGACGAGGGCCTCGTCCGTGATGGAGACCCGGTGGTGGGCCTCGTAACGGTCGCGCAGGCCCTTCAGGATCTCGATGGTGTGCGGCAGCGACGGCTCCGCGACCTGGATGGGCTGGAAGCGGCGCTCGAGAGCGGCGTCCTTCTCCAGGTGCTTGCGGTACTCGTCGAGCGTGGTGGCACCGATGGTCTGGAGCTCGCCTCGCGCCAGCATCGGCTTCAGGATCGAAGCCGCGTCGATGGCGCCCTCGGCGGCACCCGCGCCGACGAGCGTGTGGAGCTCGTCGATGAACAGGATGATGTCGCCGCGGGTGCGGATCTCCTTGAGGACCTTCTTCAGGCGCTCCTCGAAGTCACCCCGGTACCGTGAACCGGCGACCAGGGCGCCGAGGTCCAGGGTGTAGAGGTGCTTGTCCTTGAGGGTCTCGGGCACCTCGCCCTTGACGATCGACTGGGCCAGGCCCTCGACGACCGCCGTCTTGCCGACGCCGGGCTCGCCGATGAGGACCGGGTTGTTCTTGGTCCGGCGGGACAGCACCTGCATGACCCGCTCGATCTCCTTCTCGCGCCCGATGACCGGGTCGAGCTTGGACTCACGAGCGGCCTGGGTGAGGTTCCGGCCGAACTGGTCGAGCACCAGGGAGGTGGAGGGCGTGCCCTCCGCGGGGCCGCCCGCGGCCGCCGTCTCCTTGCCGCCCGAGTACCCGGACAGCAGCTGGATGACCTGCTGCCGGACCCGGTTCAGGTCGGCGCCCAGCTTCACGAGGACCTGGGCGGCGACGCCCTCGCCCTCGCGGATCAGGCCGAGCAGGATGTGCTCGGTGCCGATGTAGTTGTGGCCCAGCTGAAGGGCCTCGCGGAGCGAGAGCTCCAGGACCTTCTTGGCTCGCGGGGTGAAGGGGATGTGCCCGGAAGGAGCCTGCTGCCCCTGCCCGATGATCTCCTCCACCTGCTGGCGGACCGCCTCGAGCGAAATCCCGAGGCTCTCCAGGGCCTTAGCGGCGACACCCTCACCCTCATGGATCAGGCCCAGGAGGATGTGCTCGGTGCCGATGTAGTTGTGGTTGAGCATCCGGGCTTCTTCCTGAGCCAGGACGACAACCCGCCGCGCGCGGTCGGTGAACCTCTCGAACATCGTTAATCGCTCCTCAGAGCGGTCGGTCAGTGAGGGGTCGGTCCCCTCCCAGTCCTTCCGCATGCTAGTCCCGCAGGACGGGACAGCTCATTCCAACTGCCGACATCCGTCCGGATCACCCCCGCACCGGCGGGGCTTCTTACTGCCGAACAGCTGACAACTGCTCCAACCCGATGGTGCGAGACGATGTTCCCGCAGGCCAGGCAGATACCCCTATCGCCAGTACGCCGATGGCGAACGTGAGACACCTCGGCCAGCGTGTCGCCCCTTCCCACTAGGAAAGTCTTACCCGCAATCACTGACAGTCCATGCGGCGCGCCCCGGTTCCCTCCGCTACGGGCGAACAACCTTGCGCTGCTGAACGCTTCCGCGCGCCCTTGAAAGCCGGACACAACGTGATGGGCCGGGAACGCTGCGTAACTTCGCCGTCGGTTCAGCGGTTCATCGGACATGACCCTCACCGTCCCGCCGCCCCGATCGTCGCCCGACACCGGTCCGGATTCCGCCGCTCTCGCCCGGTGGTACGAGCGGAAGCTCGGCTGGGCCACCGAGGGGCGCGCTCCGGTGCGGCTGCTCACCGGGGTCCACTTCGACGTGCTGGAACTTCCCGCCGAGGCCGGTCGCGCCCTGTTACGCCGTCCTGTGCGGACCGGGCCCGTGCTGCTGAGCGGCGCACGGATGGGGCTGCTGGTCGCCGCGGGCGGCGCCGATGAGCTGCCGGGGCTGCTCGACTGGCTGGAGTGGGGTCAGATCGCGCTCGATCTGACCGCCGTGGGGGCGGGGGGCCGGGTCATGGCTCCGTCGCCCCGGGGTGGTGCGGGCTCGCCGGGGGCCGCCTTATGGCTGCGGCCCCCCGAGCCGAGGCAGGTGCCCGGGTCGGCGCTGCCCGCTCTCACGGGCTTCGGGAGCAACGGCGGGGATGCCCCCGATCTCGTGCGCCTGGTGGACGCCGCGGCGACGGAATGCCATCGCGTCCGGTTGTCGCGTGCCCGCGCCGGGCTGCGGAACGGCAGTCCGGCAGATCAGCCGTTGGCCTTCTCGTAAGCCTCACGGATCTCGGCGGGAACGCGGCCACGGTCATTCACGTTGTGGCCGTTCTCCCGCGCCCACCGGCGGATTTCCGCGGTGTCCTTGTTGCCACCGGCCGCGGCGCGGCCCTTGCCACGGCCCGTGGCGGCGCGGCCACCGGTGCGACGGCCACCCTTGGTGTAGGGCTCGAGGAGACCGCGAAGCTTGTCCGCATTGGCCGTGGTGAGGTCGATCTCGTACGTCTTGCCGTCAAGCGCGAACGTCACCGTCTCGTCCGCCTCGACACCGTCGAGGTCATCGACAAGAAGGACCTGAACCTTCTGTGCCACGGGATTTCCTTTCATCGAAAATGGAGTACGCGGAAAGGAAACCGCTTTTCTCCGGAAAACACAAACCCCCGGGAGAGGTTCAGGAGTGCGAGAACACGGGAAACGTACGCGATTCGGACATAGGGAGGCAGGGCTTCCCCTCATCACAGGTGCAGAAGCATCCGGCTGTTGCCCAAGGTGTTCGGCTTCACTCGTTCGAGACCGAGGAACTCGGCGACACCCTCGTCGTAGGAACGCAGCAGCTCGCTGTAGACATCCGTGTCGACCGGCGTCTCTCCGATCTCGACGAACCCGTGCTTCGTGAAGAAGTCCACTTCGAAGGTGAGGCAGAAAACCCTGCGCACCCCGAGCCTGCGGGCGGTCTGCAAGAGCTTCTCCAGTACGTGATGCCCCACTCCGGCCCCCTTGATGCGGGGGTCGACGGCGAGAGTCCGGACTTCCGCGAGGTCTTCCCACATCACATGGAGAGCGCCGCAGCCGATGACCTCGGCATCCTCGTCGCGTTCCGCGACCCAGAACTCCTGGATGTCCTCGTAAAGGGTGACGGTGGCTTTGTCGAGCAGGATGCCGCCGGACACGTACCCGTCGAGGAGCCGGCGTACGGATGACACGTCGCTCGTCCTGGCGCGGCGGACGGTGATCGCGGGCCTATTTACCGACGGGTCGGTATGAAAGTCGGTATCCGGTTCGGCTTGCGGCAGCTCTGAGGACATACCCCGACGCTATCGCCCGCTCTCGGGCTCCGTGCCATCGGCCGGGGCCGCGCTCCCGGAGGCTTCGGCGGCCGGTTCCGGAGGATCGGCTACCGGATTGTCCGGCGGGGAGTTGTCCGCCGGGGAGTCGGCGGAGTTGCCCGCCGGAGTGTCCGCCGGCGAGTTCGTCAGGTCGCGCGTCGGGGTGTCCGCCGGGGAGTTCGTCAGGTTGTCCGTCGGGTTGTCCGTCGCGGCAGGAGAAACCATACGAACCGCGTCCTGAAGTGCTTCGCGCTGCTCGGGCGACATCATCCCGAAGAAGGCGACAAGGGCGGCGGCCGGGTTGTCACTGCGCGACCAGGCTTCGTTCATCAGTGCGGCCGAGTAGGCGGCCCTGGTGGAGACGGCCGTATATCGATATGCCCGGCCGTCCACTTCCCTGCGGACCCAGCCCTTCTGATGGAGATTGTCCATTACCGTCATCACCGTCGTGTAGGCGATGGACCGTTCCCGCTGGAGGTCCTCAAGGACTTCCCGCACCGTGACCGGACGGTTCCATTGCCAGACGCGTGTCATCACGGCGTCTTCCAGCTCTCCCAATTGGCGGGGCACAGGATCACTTTAGTGGCAGATGTCCTGAATGGCTGGTTATTTACACAGCCAAAAAAGAGCGCACAGCGCTCGCGGGCTGTGCGCTCCGGGGCGCGGGGGTCAGGCGTTCTCCGGACGAGCGGTCTGCTTTACGGTTTCCGCGCGGGCGATCGCCGCGTCCACGGCGTCGTCCTCCTTGGTCTTGTTCGGACCGCCCTGGCTCTTGACGATCGTCACGACCAGGCCGATGAAGAAGACGGCCATCACCACGGGGGGCACGAGCGCGGATACGTAGTCCATGCCGTCCAGAGTAGCGAGCCCGGCACGACGGGACGCGACGGCCTCCCGGTGGAGGTCGCCGCGTCCTGTCGTACCGGGCGTGGGCGCGGGCCGGGTCAGCCCGCCGCGCGCTCCCCCTCCGCCGGGGGCGGCGCGGGGCGGCGCCGGGGCGGGAAGACCTCGGAGGGCTTGGGCATCGGGCGCGGGCCGGGGGACGGGGAGCGGCCGGGGACGGGGGCGGCCGGGGCCTTGGGGCGGTCCGGCTCCCGGTCGGCGGCCCGGCCGCCGGGCAGGGCCAGCAGCCGGTTGCGGGGGCCGGGGGCCGCCAGGGCGGCGGAGCGGCCGGCGAGCCGGGCCCGCACCGAGCGCTCGGCGAGGATCTGGCAGCGCTCCAGGAGGGCCGCGGCGAGGGGCTTGGCGCGCAGCGTGCGCAGGGCGGCCAGATCGTCCGGTCGGGGGTCGTAACCGGCCGCCAGGGCGTCCTGGAGGAGCTCCAGATAGCCGGGGACGGAGCCGGGGAGGGCGGCGCGGTAGCGGGCGAGGTCGGCGAGGAGGAAGGCGCGCAGCCGGCCCGCCTCGCCGACCGCCTCGTCCACGGAGCCCGCGAGCCGCAGGCAGTCCTGGACATCCTCGTCGGACAGGGGCATGGGATGGAGGGCGATGGCGAGGGCACGTCGGAGCACCCGCAGCTCGTCCGCGCTGAACGCCATGCCGCCTCGTGAACCGTAGGGCGTGGGCATGACGCGACAATACGTGCTAAATGGACAAAATCCGTTTAACTGGTCGTCGGTGGCGCGGCGCCCGCGACCGGTCTCCGGCCCCTGTGTCGGCGGCCGTTCCCGCAGGTACGCCGCGCCCGCGCGGTCCGCCGGCTACGAGCGGGACATGTTCCGCTCGTAGACCAGGCGCAGCCCGATGAGCGTCAGCCAGGGCTCGTGCTCGTCGATCGCGGAGGACTCCCCCAACACCATCGGAGCAAGGCCGCCGGTCGCGATGACCGTGACGTCGTCCGGGTCGGCGGTCAGCTCCTTCTTCATCCGGGCCACCACCCCGTCGACCTGGCCCGCGAAGCCGTAGACGATGCCGGACTGCATGGCCTCGACGGTGTTCTTGCCGATCACGCTGCGCGGCCGGGCCAGCTCGATCTTCCGGAGCTGGGCGCCCTTGACGCCGAGCGCCTCCACCGAGATCTCGATGCCGGGGGCGATGACGCCGCCCGCGTACTCCCCGCGTGCGGAGACCGCGTCGAAGGTGGTGGCGGTGCCGAAGTCGACGACGATCGCCGGGCCCCCGTACAGCTCGACGGCGGCGACCGCGTTGATGACGCGGTCCGCGCCGACCTCCTTGGGGTTGTCCATCAGGACCGGCACGCCGGTCTTGACCCCGGGCTCCACCAGGACGGCGGGGACGTCGCCGTAATAGCGGCGGGTGACCTCGCGCAGCTCGTGCAGGACGGAGGGGACGGTCGCGCAGATCGCGATGCCCTCGATGCCGTCGCCCAGCTCCATGCCGAGCAGCGGGTGCATGCCCATCAGGCCCTGGAGCAGGACCGCCAGCTCGTCGGCGGTGCGGCGGGCGTCGGTGGAGATCCGCCAGTGCTCGACGATCTCCTCGCCGTCGAAGAGGCCGAGGACCGTGTGCGTGTTGCCGACGTCGATCGTGAGCAGCATCAGGCGTCGGCCCCGTCGGTCTCGGAGGCGTCGGCGTCGGCGTCGCGGAAGTCCAGGCCGATGTCGAGGATCGGCGAGGAGTGGGTGAGCGCTCCGACGGCCAGGTAGTCGACGCCCGCGTCCGCGTAGGCGCGGGCCGAGTCGAGGGTGAGGCGGCCGGAGGACTCCAGGACCGCGCGGCCGGCGACCAGGGCCACCGCCTCGGCGGTCTCGGCCGGGGTGAAGTTGTCCAGCAGGATCAGGTCGACGCCCGCCTCCAGCACCTCGCGGACCTGCTCCATCGTGTCGACCTCCACCTCGATCGGCAGGTCGGGGAACGCGGCGCGGACCCGCTTGAACGCCTCGGCCACACCTCCCGCCGCGATGACGTGGTTGTCCTTGACCAGGGCCGCGTCGGAGAGCGACATCCGGTGGTTGACACCGCCCCCGCAGCGCACGGCGTACTTCTCCAGCGCGCGCAGGCCCGCCGTCGTCTTACGGGTGTCGCGGACCCGGGCCCCCGAACCCTCCAGCACGTCCGCCCAGGCGCGGGTGGCGGTCGCGATGCCGGAGAGGCGGCAGAGCAGGTTCAGGGCGCTGCGCTCGCCGGTCAGCAGGTCGCGGGTGCGGGTGGTGACGGTGAGCAGCTTCTGTCCGGGGACGACCCGCTCACCGTCCTCGACGTGCCGCTCGACCTCGAACTCCTCGGTGCAGACGATCGACAGGACCGCCTCGGCGACCCGCAGCCCGGCCACGACCCCCGCCTCCCGGGCGGTGAAGTCACCGGTGATCACCGCGTCCTCGGGGACGGTCGCCACGGTCGTGACGTCTACCCCGCCGTCGAGGTCCTCCTCGATCGCCACATGGGCGACGTCCTCGACCTGGACGGGGTCGAGACCCGCCTCGGCCAGGAGCAGGGCGAGCGCGGGGTCCAGGCCGCACTCCAGGGCCTCGGCGTCGAAGCCGTCACCGCAGCCGCAGTCGTCGCCGCAGCCCCCGGAGGGCGCGGAGGGGGCGGGCGCGCCGACCCGGATCAGCGGTACGTCCACAGGTGTGGGGCGCGGATTCTCTTCGGGGGTGGACACGGTTGCGGCTCCTCGGGGCGTGGCGGGTGGTGCGGGTGCGGCTCGCGCCGCTGCTGTCAGCAGTGTGCTCAATCCGCCGGGCGTACGGGCGGGAACGCGGCGGTCTGCGTGCGGTGGACGACCGGGGTGCGGTCCGGGGCGATACGGACGACCAGGTGGCGGCGCCAGTGCGCGTCGTCGCGGTCGGGCCGGTCCTCGCGCCAGTGGCAGCCGCGGGTCTCCTCGCGCTCCCGGGCGGCGGCGACCAGGACCCGGGAGACCAGCAGCAGGTTGGTGGCCTCCCAGGCGTCGACCCCGGGGACCGCGTCCTTGAGGTCGGCGGCGTCCGCGTCGGCGGCGGCGCTGCGGTGCAGGGCCTCCAGCTCCTCGGCGGCGGTGGCCAGGCTGTCGGCGGAGCGGAGGACTCCGGCGCCCCGGGTCATGACGCGCTGGATCGCCGTACGGGCCTCGGGGGCGAGCAGGGCGACCGGCTCGCTCGCGGCTCGCGCCGGTCCGGTGCGGGGCGGGCGGGTCCCGGCGATGTCGGCGGCGATGCGCTCGGCGAAGACCAGCCCCTCCAGGAGGGAGTTGGACGCCAGCCGGTTGGCTCCGTGCACGCCCGTGCAGGCGACCTCGCCGCAGGCGTACAGGCCGGGGACGGTCGTGCGGCCGCGCAGGTCCGTGCGGATGCCGCCGGAGGCGTAGTGCGCGGCCGGGGCGACCGGGACCGGCTCGGTGACCGGGTCGATGCCGTGGGCGCGGCAGGCGGCCAGGATGGTGGGGAAGCGCTGCTCCCACATCCGCGCGCCGAAGTGCCGGGCGTCGAGGTACATGTGCTCGGTGCCGTGCTCGTGCATCTGCCGGGTGATGGCCTTGGCGACGATGTCGCGCGGGGCCAGCTCGGCCAGCTCGTGCTGCCCGGCCATGAAGCGGGTGCCACGCGCGTCGACGAGGTGGGCGCCCTCGCCGCGCACCGCCTCGGAGACCAGCGGCTGCTGCCCCTCGGCCTCGGCGCCGAGGAAGAGGACGGTCGGGTGGAACTGGACGAACTCCAGGTCGGAGACCTCCGCCCCGGCCCGCAGCGCCAGCGCCACGCCGTCGCCGGTGGAGACGGAGGGGTTGGTGGTGGCGGAGAAGACCTGGCCCATGCCGCCGGTCGCCAGGACCACCGAGGGGGCGCGGACCGCGCCGACGCCGTCGTGCTGGCCCTCGCCCATGACGTGCAGGGAGACCCCCGCCGTACGGCCTTCGGCGTCGGTGAGCAGGTCCAGGACCAGGGCGTTCTCGATGGTGTGCAGGGCGGCCTCGCGGACCGCCTCGACCAGGGCACGGGAGATCTCGGCGCCGGTCGCGTCGCCGCCCGCGTGGGCGATGCGGCGGCGGTGGTGGCCGCCCTCGCGGGTCAGCGCTATGTCGCCGCTGTCGGTGGTGTCGAAGTGGGCGCCGGTGGTGATCAGGCGGCGTACGGCGTCGGGGCCCTCGGTGACCAGGGTCCGTACGGCCTCCTCGTCGCAGAGGCCCGCGCCCGCGACCAGGGTGTCGTCCAGGTGCTGCTCGGGGGTGTCGCCCTCGCCGAGGGCCGCGGCGATACCGCCCTGGGCCCACCGGGTCGAGCCGTCGTCGAGCCGCGCCTTGGTGACGACCACGGTGTCCAGGCCGGCGGCCGCGCAGCGCAGGGCGGTGGTGAGACCGGCGACCCCGGAGCCGACCACCACGACGTCCGCGTCGATGGCCCAGCCGGGGGCGGGGGCGGTCAGCCGTATTCCGGTCACGTCAGGGCTCCGAAGGTGAGGGGGATGTTGTCGATGAGGCGGGTCTCCCCGACCCGGGCGGCGACGGCGAGGATCGCCTCCCCGCTCTCGCGGTCGTCGGGGATCTCGGTGAAGTCCGCCGGGTCGACCAGGGCCAGGTAGTCCAGGACGAGCGGGTGCCGGTCCCGGGCGGCGGCCTCGTCCAGGATCGCGCGCGCGGTGGCCCGAACGGCGGCGGGTGCCCCGTTGGGCCGGGCCAGCGCCACGGCCTGGGCGTCGGCGGCGGCCCGCGCCTCGCCGAGCTTGTTGAGCCCGGCGGCCCGGTCGCCGCCGGGGGCGGTGGCCAGGGCCCGCTCGTGCAGGGCCTGCTGGGCGGCGAGCCGGTCGCGGGCCGCGAACAGGGCGCGGGGCAGGGCCAGGGCGGTGTGCCGCTCCTGCCGGGACAGGAAGCGGTTCCGGCTGGAGAGCGCGAGGCCGTCGGGGTCGCGGACGGTGGGGACGCCGGTGATCCGGACGCCGAAATTCAGGTCGCGGACCATGCGGCGGATCAGGGCGAGCTGCTGGGCGTCCTTCTGCCCGTAGAACGCCTCGTCGGGGCGGGTGAGGTGGAGGAGCTTGGCGACGACGGTGAGCATGCCGTCGAAGTGGCCGGGGCGGTACGCGCCTTCGAGCCGCTCGCCCATGGGGCCGGCGGTGATCCGGACCTGGGGTTCGCCGCCGGGGTAGACCTCGTCGGCGCCGGGGGCGAAGACGGCGTCGGCGCCGGCCTCGGCGGCGGTGGCCAGGTCGGCGTCCAGGGTGCGCGGGTAGCGGTCGAGGTCGGCGGCCTCGCCGAACTGGAGCGGGTTGACGAAGACGGTGACCACGACCTGGCCGTCCGGGCCGGCGGCCTGGCGGGCCGTGCGGATCAGGGTGGCGTGGCCTTCGTGGAGGGCGCCCATGGTCATGACGACGGCCCGCTCGGCCCCGGCGGGGCGGGGCAGCGCGTCCAGCTCGGCGGCGGTGCGCAGGAGGGCGGGGGCTTGAGCGCTCCGGGGGCCCGTGGTGCCCGCGTCCTGGGCGCCGTTCTCGGTGGTCGTCATCGGGTCTCCCCCGGTCCTGTGGAGCCCGGACGGCTCTCCTGGTCGGCCAGGGCGACGAGCAGGTCCTCCGCCAGCTCCGGCTTGAGCAGGCCGTGGGCCAGCGCCCGGTCGGCCGTGGCGCGGGCCATCGCGAGGTAGCCCCCGACCATCTGGGGGGCGTGTGCGCGCAACTCGCCCACATGGGCGGTGACCGTGCCCGCGTCGCCCCGGGCCACCGGGCCGGTCAGCGCTCCGTCGCCGGAGCGCAGGGCGTTGTCCAGGGCGGCGCCCAGCAGCGGGCCGAGCATCCGGTCGGGGGCGCCGACCCCGGCCTTGGCCAGCAGCTCCATCGACTCGGCGACCAGGGTGACCAGGTGGTTCGCGCCGAGCGCGAGGGCCGCGTGGTAGAGCGGGCGGGACTCCTCGGCGATCCACTCCGGCTCGCCGCCCATCTCGATGACCAGCGCCTCGGCGGCCAGCCGCAGCTCCTCGGGGGCGGTGACCCCGAAGGAGCAGCCCGCCAGGCGCTGGACGTCGACGGACGAGCCCGTGAACGTCATCGCCGGGTGCAGCGCGAGCGGCAGGGCCCCGGCCCGCAGCGCGGGGTCCAGGACCCGGGCCCCGTACCGCCCGGAGGTGTGGACGAGGAGCTGCCCCGGCCGCACGGCACCGGTCCCGGCGAGCCCCTCGACCAGCCCCGGCAGGGCGTCGTCGGGGACGGTCAGCAGCACCAGCTCGGCGCGGGCCAGCACCTCGGCGGGCGTCACCACGGGCACGTCGGGGAGCAGGGTGGCCGCCCGGCGCCGGGAGGCGTCGGAGACGCCCGAGACAGCCACCGGGCGGTGGCCGGCGAGCTGGAGCGCGGCGGCGAGGGCGGGGCCGACGCGGCCCGCTCCCACGACGCCGACGGTGAGGCGGGCGGGGCGGTCCCTCGCGTCGAGGGGTTCCTTCGGAACTGTCGTATTCACGCGGCGATGGCCTTCCGTTCCAGTCCGCGGGGGGTACCGGACGATTTCTCTGCATGCTACGCCAGCGTTTCGGCGAAGCCCGCCCGCCGCCCACAGCCTGTGGATAACTCCGCCGGACCGACGGAATTCACACGGCGTGCCGTCGGTGGCCCGGGGGATGATCGTCCCATGACAGCCAACGATGAGCAGGAGCAGCGGCGGCGCCGGCAGGCCGCCTGGCGCGGGTCCCACCGGGTACTGGAGCGCAGGGGCATGGACGGCACGGTGGGCGAGGGGCTCGCGGCGCTGGCGGCCGGGGCCGGTTCCGTACACGATCCGGACAGCGCGGTGGATGTGTACGGGAACGGGGTCGTCGCCGATCTGGAGCGGCGGGTGGCCGGGCTGCTGGGGACGGAGGCGGCGGCGTTCTTCCCGACCGGGACCATGGCCCAGCAGGTCGCGCTGCGGTGCTGGGCGGAGCGCACGGGCGACGCGACGGTGGCGCTGCACCCCCTGGCCCACCCGGAGCTGCACGAGAACGGTTCGCTGGGAACGGTGAGCGGGCTGCGTACGGTGCATCCCACGGCCGCGCCCCGGATGCCGAGCGCCGAGGAGGTGCGGGAGTTCCCCGAGCCGTTCGGCACGCTGATGCTGGAGCTGCCGCTGCGGGACGCCGGGTTCGTGCTGCCCACGTGGGACGAGCTGGAGGAGACCGTGGCGGCGGCCCGGGAGCGGGACGCGGTGGTCCATCTGGACGGGGCGCGGCTCTGGGAGTGCACCGAACACCTCACGCGTGGCCTTCAGGAGATCGCGGCGCTCGCGGACAGCGTGTACGTGTCCTTCTACAAGTCGCTGGGCGGGCTGTCGGGGGCGGCGCTGGCGGGCCCCGCGACGCTGGTGGAGGAGGCGCGGGTGTGGCGCCACCGGTACGGGGGCCAGGTCTTCCAGCAGTATCCGGCGGCGCTCTCCGCCCTGATCGGGCTGGAGAAGGAGCTGCCCCGGCTGCCGTCCTACGTGGCCCACGCCAAGGTGGTGGCCGGGGCGATGGCGGAAGGGTTCGCCCAGGCGGGGGTGGCGTGGTTCCGGGTGCGTCCGGAGCCGCCGCACACGCACCAGTTCCAGGTCTGGCTGCCGTACGGGGCCGAGGCGCTGGACGAGGCGTCGCTGCGGCAGGCGGAGGAGACGGGCGTGACGTTGTTCCGGCGCTGGACCGAGGGGACCACCGGGCTGCCGCCGGGGGTCTCGGTCACCGAGGTGACGGTTGCGGAGGCCGGATTGGAGTGGTCGGCGGAGGACGTGCGGGAGGCGGTGGCCGGGTTCGTGGGGTACCTGGGGTAGGGGCCTCGTCGAGTGGCCGGCCCCGCGCTCGGACCCCCACGCTCAGGCCCCACGCTCAGGGTTCCGTCCCCGAACGCCGGGCGCGCTGGTCCCGGACCGGCGGGTGGGTCAGCCAGTGGCGGTACACGTCGCGCAGGGTCCTGCGGTCGTGGCGGCCCGGCGGGGGCGGGGCGGGCTCGCCCAGCCGGGCCGCGCGGTAGGTGTCGAGCAGGTGCTGCTGGATGGCGTCCATGGATCCAGCGTCCGCCCGTCGCCGCAGGTCCGCGCGTCGATTGACGGCCACCGTCAAATGGGGCGACGCCTCGCCCGCGTACCCCGCACCATGGGACCCGTGAGCGTGAACATCGACATCACCGGCCTCCCCTCCGACCGCATCGTCTTCGCGGTCTCCCCGCTCACCGAGCTGGGGGACGCGCTGCACGCGCTCTCCGAGCCCGGCCACCACCCCGGCGTGCACGGCTGGGCCACCGCGACCTCGGCCGCGCTGGAGCCCGATCTCGCCGACCGGCTGGTGGAGGCGGAGTTCCTCTGGCGGAACACCTTCTCCGACATCTTCATGCCGTTCGCCGGGGTCCGCGGCGGCGACGGCAGGACCGGGGCGACGCTCGCCGAGGACCTGGACATCCTGGACCGGCTGGACGACGAACGGTTCGTCTCCGCGGCGCTGGAGTTCACCTGCACCGCCCTGTACGGGACCGGCTCCGCCTCACCGCTGACCAACGCCGGGACGCGGGCCCGCGCCCTGGACATGGCGGCGGCGCGCGGCCCGCGGCAGGTGAAGTTCACCCAGCGGCTGCTGGAGGACCCCGCCCCCGTACGCCTGTGGATCCGGCGGCTCTTCGAGGACTGCGACCAGGCGTTCTTCGCGGACACCTGGCGCCGGGTCTCCGTCCAGCTGGTCGCCGACGCCCGGCACAAGACGGAGCTGCTGCGGCACAAGGGCGTCGGGGAGGCGATGGGCGCGGTCTCCGCCGCCATGTCCCTGGACGAGGAGGCGGGCAGGATCTCCATCGACAAGCTGGCCGAGGGCACGACCAGCGCCGTCGACCCGGACGTCGGCACCGGCCTCACCCTCCTGCCCAGCAGCTTCGGCTGGCCGCACCTGATGGTGCTGCACGCCCCGGGCTGGCGGCCGGTGATCCAGTACCCGGTCCACCTCCCCGACCTGCCGGCCCCCGCCTCCGTGGAGCTGCTCCAGCTCCGGATGGAGGCCCTGGCCCACCCGATGCGGATGCGCCTGTGCCGCAACCTGGCCCGCTCGGCGTACACCACCGGGGAGCTGGCCGACTCCCACCGGATCACCGCACCCGAGGTCTCCCGGCACCTGTCGGTGCTCAAGAAGGCGGGCCTGATCACGACGCGCCGCCGCGGACGCTACGTACTGCACCAGCTGGACCTGACGGTCGTGGCCCGCATCGGCAGCGACTTCCTGGAGGGCGTGCTGCGCTGACCGGGGGCGGGGCGTCAGTCGAAGCGGATGTGGCGCAGGCCCGTCCAGGTCCGCCGCAGCCGGTGCCGCAGCCGGCCGTCGGTGTTCGGCGTGAGCGTCAGGCCCGCCGCCCCGGCCACCGCCTCCGCCACCTGGGGCACGGTCGCCCCGTCGGTACGCAGGTGGCGGGCGAACTCCGGCCGGGCCAACCGCTCCAGGCAGTCGTCCAGCCGCCGCACCGCGAAGCTGTCCCACCGCACCCCGCGCCCCAGGCCCCGTTCCCGCAGCCGCCGCAGGACCGTGTCCCGGTCGGCGAGCAGGGCGCTGTGGTGGACGGTGTGCCCGTCCTCGCGCAGCTGCCCGACGATCTCGGCGAAGTAGCCGGGGTCGACCAGCGTCATCGGCACGATCACCGGGCCCGGATGCCCCTCCAGGGCCAGCCCGAGCACCTCGCGGACCCCGGCACGCCAGGCGGCCAGGTCCTGGAAGTCACCGCGCAGGCGGGGCGGCAGGGCCCTGTGCAGGCCGAAGCCGATGTGTTCCGGGTCGCAGATCACGCTGCCCGCGAGGCGGCGCCGGATCTCGTACGCGGTCTGCGTCTTGCCGCCCCCGAACGGGCCGTTGATCCACAGCAGCGTGCCCACGCCGGACCCCCGCCCCCTCAGCCCGCTCCCCCGCCCGCGCGCACCAGCCCCGTCTCGTAGGCGAGGACGACGACCTGGACCCGGTCGCGCAGGCTCAGCTTGGTGAGGATGCGGCCGACGTGGGTCTTGACCGTCGCCTCGGAGAGGACGAGACGGGCGGCGATCTCGCCGTTCGACAGGCCCTGGGCGACCAGGAGCATCACCTCGCGCTCGCGCTCGGTGAGCTTCTGGATGTGCTTGTTCTTCGGCTCCTTGTCGGCGCTGGGCAGCATCGGCGAGAAGCGGTCCAGCAGGCGCCGGGTGGTGGACGGGGCGACGACGGCGTCCCCGCTGTGCACCGAGCGGATCGCGGAGAGCAGTTCGCCCGGCGGCACGTCCTTGAGCATGAAGCCACTGGCCCCCGCCTTGAGCCCGGAGAAGGCGTACTCGTCCAGGTCGAACGTCGTCAGGATCAGCACCTTCGGCGGCTCCGGCCGGGCGCAGATGCGGCGGGTCGCCTCGACGCCGTCCAGCCGAGGCATGCGGACGTCCATCAGGACCACGTCGACGGCGGTCGAGCGCAGGATCTCGATCGCCTCCGCGCCGTCCCCGGCCTCGGCCACGACCTCCATGTCGGGCTGGGCGGCCAGGACCATCCGGAAGCCCGTACGCAGCAGCACCTGGTCGTCGACGAGCATCACGCGGATGGCCATGGGGTCCGTCCTGTCTGTCCTGTATGGGTGGTGAAGGCTGCTCTGATCGGTCTCGTGTCAGTCGGCGGGCTTGAGCGGCAGCAGCGCGCTGATCCGGAAGCCGCCGCCGGGCCGCGGCCCGGCGTCCAGGGTGCCGCCGACCATGCCGACCCGCTCCCGCATCCCGATCATCCCGTGCCCGGCCCCGTCCGCGCCGCCGTCCTCGTACAGCTCGTGCGCCGCGCCCCGGCCGTCGTCCTCGACCAGCAGCCCGAGGCCGTCGTCGAAGTAGACCAGCCGGACACTGGCCCCGGCGTCGGGGCCGCCGTGCTTGCGGGTGTTGGTGAGGGCCTCCTGCACGATGCGGTACGCGGTCAGCTCCACGCCGCTCGGCAGCGGGCGGGCGGTGCCCTCCACCTTGAAGTCCACCGTCAGACCGGTCCGGCGGACCTGGTCGACCAGATCCTCGATCTGCTCCACGTCGGGCTGCGGAACGTACTCCCCGCTCTCCGGCGCGTCACCGGTCCGCAGCACCCCCAGCAGCCGCCGCATCTCGGCCAGCGCCTGCCGGCCGGTGGAGGAGATCGTCGCCAGCGCCTGCCGGGCCTGGTCGGGCGCCGCGTCCATCACATAGGCGGCGCCGTCGGCCTGAACCACCATCACGGAGACGTTGTGCGCGACGACATCGTGCAGCTCACGGGCGATCCGGGCCCGCTCGGCGGCCACGGCCACCTTGGACTGCGCCTCGCGCTCCCGCTCCAGCCGGGCGGCGCGCTCCTCCAGCTGGCTGAAGTAGGCGCGCCGGGTGCGCAGCGAGTCGCCCATCACCCAGGCCAGCACGAACGGCACCGTCATGATGACCGTCACGAAGATCTGCTGGGGCCAGGAGCCGCCCGGCTCGGCCTCCCAGCGCAGCTGCGAGAGTCCGGCCGCGACCAGGCTGCAGACCAGGGCGAGCCGGGAGGCCCAGCGCTCCCCGATCGTGGCCACCGTGAAGGTGATCACCAGCATCGCGAAGTTCCCGACGCCCGGCCGGACGTCGAGGAGCAGCTGGCCGAGGCCCACCGCGATGGCGAGCAGCAGCATCTTCTCGGGGAGCCGTCGGCGCAGCGCCACCACCGTGGAGAGCCCGAGCACAACCGGAACGGCGAGGATCTCCTCCCGCCCGATGTCGTACATGCCCGACGCCATCGACATGCCGGAGAGCCCGAGGAGGACGACCGCCCAGAAGACGTCGACGCCCGTCGGGTGTCTGCGGAGAAAATCGTAGAGGCGCTGCACGTAGCCAGCGTAAGGACAGCGGACAGGTGCCCGGGTCAACCGGAGGGCCGATCCAGGTCCCGGGCCCGTACTCCCCAAGGTGGAGACTGGCCCACATGACGGAGGAGTGGCGCGGTTGGCGGGAGGCGGCTCGGACCGCTTTGTACGGGGAAGAGGGCTTCTACCGGAGCCCGGTCCGGAGCCCGGAGGGGCCGGCGGGCCACTTCCGTACGTCGGTCCACGCCTCGCCCCTGTTCGCGCGGGCGGTGGCCGGGCTCCTGGCCCGGACCGCGAGGGAGCTGTCCACCCGGACGGTCGCCCTGGTCGATGTGGGCGCCGGGCGCGGTGAGCTGCTGACCGGGGTGCTCGCCGCGGTCCCCCGGGGGCTGGAGGTGGTCCCGTACGGGGTGGAGGTCGCCGCCCGCCCGCCGGGCCTGGACCCCCGGATCGTCTGGTGCGCCGAGCCGCCGCGGGGGGTCAGCGGGCTGCTCTTCGCCAACGAGTGGCTGGACAACGTGCCGGTGGAGGTGGCGGAGGTGGACGGGGACGGCGTCGCCCGGTACGTACAGGTGCGGACCTCGGACGGTGCGGAGCGCCTGGGCCCGCCGGTGACCGGGGCGGACGCCGCGTGGCTGGAGCGCTGGTGGCCGCTGTCCGCGCCGGGCGAGCGGGCGGAGATCGGGCTGCCCCGGGACGAGGCGTGGGCGGGCGCGGCCGGCTCGCTCGCGGCCGGGCTGGCGGTGGCGGTGGACTACGCGCACGTACGGGGTGAGCGGCCGCCCTTCGGGACGCTGACCGGCTTCCGGGGCGGGCGGGAGGTGCGCCCGGTGCCGGACGGCTCCTGCGACGTGACCGCGCATGTGGCGCTGGACGCGTGCGCGGGGGCGCTCGCGCACGGGACCCATGAGCTGACGGACCAGCGGGCGGCGCTCGGCCGGCTGGGGGTGTCCGGGGACCGGCCGCCGCTGGGTCTGGCCGCCTCCGATCCGGCCGCGTACGTACGGGCGCTGGCGTCGGCGGGCGAGGCGGCGGAGCTGACCGCGCGCGGCGGGCTCGGCGACTTCGGGTGGCTGCTGCACCGGGTGGGGTCACCGCCCCACGCGTAACCGCCGATGCGGCCGGCCCGGTCAGGGGATACTGGCCCCCATGACGGAGACGACCATCGGCATCGGCGGCGCGGCGGAGAGCACCGACATGGTGCTGAACATCGGCCCGCAGCACCCCTCGACCCACGGCGTGCTCCGGCTGCGCATCGTGCTGGACGGCGAACGCGTCCAGCACGCCGAGCCGGTCATCGGCTATATGCACCGGGGCGCGGAGAAGCTCTTCGAGGCGCGCGACTACCGGCAGATCATCATGCTCGCCAACCGCCACGACTGGCTCTCCGCGTTCTCGAACGAGCTGGGCGTCGTGATGGCGGTCGAGCGGATGCTCGGCATGGAGGTCCCCGAGCGCGCGGTCTGGACGCGGACGCTGCTCGCCGAGCTGAACCGGGTCCTCAACCACCTGATGTTCCTCGGCTCCTACCCGCTCGAACTCGGCGGCATCACCCCGGTCTTCCACGCCTTCCGGGAGCGCGAGGAGCTCCAGGCGGTGATGGAGGAGGTCTCCGGCGGCCGGATGCACTACATGTTCAACCGGGTCGGCGGGCTCAAGGAGGACGTCCCGGCGGGCTGGTCGGGCCGGGTCCGCGACGCCGTCGCCTCGGTCCGCTCCCGGATGGACGTGTACGAGAACCTGGTCCTCGGCAACGAGATCTTCCGGGGCCGCACGCGCGATGTCGGGGTGCTCTCGGCCGGGGCGGTGCACGCGTACGGGGTGTCGGGGCCGATCGCGCGCGCCTCGGGCGTCGACTTCGACCTGCGGCGCGACGAGCCGTACCTCGCGTACGGGGAGCTCCAGGAGACCCTGAAGGTCGTCACCCGGACCGAGGGCGACTGCCTGGCCCGCTTCGAGTGCCTGCTGGAGCAGACCCTCAACTCCCTGGACCTGGCCGACGCGTGCCTGGACCGGATGGCGGGCCTGGAGCCGGGGCCGGTCAACCAGCGGCTGCCCAAGGTGCTGAAGGCCCCCGAGGGGCACACGTACGCCTGGACGGAGAACCCGCTCGGCATCAACGGCTACTACCTGGTCTCCAAGGGCGAGAAGACCCCGTACCGGCTGAAGCTGCGCTCGGCCTCCTTCAACAACATCCAGGCGCTCGCGGAGCTGCTGCCGGGGACGCTGGTCTCCGACATGGTGGCGATCCTGGGGTCGCTCTTCTTCGTCGTCGGGGACATCGACAAGTAACCGGGGCGGGCCCGTCCGTCGGGAGACCGCGCAGCTCCGTCAGGAGACCACGCCCGTCCGTCAGGAGACCGCGCCGCTCCGTCAGGAGACCGCGCCGCGCAGCTCCGCCACGTCGATCTGCTCGGTCTCGTCGTGCGCGGTGAGGTCGATGACCTTGCCCACGGCCCGGTTCGGTGCCGCTCCCGTGCGGTGGGCGGCGAGCGCCTCCTCGCCGACGACGTCCGCCAGGTCCTCGTTCTGCACGGACTCGATCGCGGCGTTCGCCTTCCGGGTGCTCTGAGTGCTCTGGCCGTTCTGGGCGTTCTGGGCGCCGAAGAAGTCGAAGCCGCCCTGCGGGGCCGGTTGGCGGCGGGGTGCGGCGTACGGCACGACGGACGAGGCCGCGGGGATGGCCCGCGGTACGTGCACGGGCGCGGTGGAGGCCGCGGGGTGCGGGGCGCCCGGGGCCGGGGGCTTCGCGGGCGGGGCGGTGGACGGGCGGTGGGGCCGGCGGTGCTCACCCGCCCCGGTGGCCGCCTCGTCCTTCCCCTGTGGGTCTTCCCCCTCGGCCCGCTGCTCCGCGCCGTGCTCCGTGCCGTGCCGCGCGGCATCGGCGCGGCGGGCCTTCTGGAGTGCGGCGTTACGGGTGAGGTTCAGCAGGGCCTCGTCCGCGCGGCGGTAGGCGTCCGGGGTCGGCGTCGACCGTCCGGCGGGCAGCTCCGGGGCCGGGGCGGCCGCCTCGATGGCGAGCTGCCTGCGGCCCTCCAGCGCACTGGCCCGCTCGGTCTCGGCGTTGGCGTACCGGCGCAGCAGGCCCGCGTGCTCGCCGCGCAGTCCGGCGAGCTCCACCCGCTTGCGGCGGAGCTTGGTCTCCAGACGGGTGCGCAGCGCGCGCGACTCCTCCAGATCCTGCTCCAGCTCGGCTATCCGCTCCTCGGCCCGCCACTCGTCACGGGTGCGGGCCCGGGTCAGCTCGGCGACCCGCAGCCCCGCGGCCCGGTCCCAGCTGCGCATCAGATACGCGCCGGTCAGGGCGGCGGCGGCCACGGCGGCCACCAGGCCGCGCAGGGCGAGGGGTTCGGCGAGGAACCAGGCGCCGGAGGCACCGACGACCGACACTCCCGCCACCACGGAGGGCGGCAGGATTCTGTGAAGGGGTGGCGAATGGCGGTGGCGTCCACGTGGCATGGCCTGAAATTTACCGTGTGTACGCGCCACTTGGGGGGCCACCCGGCAATCTGTTCCCCGCCGGTTACCTCGCGGCCCCCCGAACTCCCTTCATCTCCCGCTTTCTACTTCTTGATCAGGCCCTTCGACTCCAGATACTCCTTGGCCACATCGGCCGGCTTCGCGCGCTCGGCGTCGACCTTGCGGTTCAGCTCGGCGAGATCTTCCGTGGTGAGGGTGTCGGTGATCTTTCCGAGCGCTTCGGCGATCTCCGGGGCGCCCGCGTCCTTGGCATTGAGGACCGGCAGGACGTTGTCCGCGTTCTGGAGCTTCTTGTCGTCCTCCAGGAACACCAGGCCGTCCAGCACCGCGTCCGTGGTCGTCGTCAGGACCAGCTCGACCTTGCCGTCACGGACGGCCTGCTTGGACTGCGGGGTGCCGACACCCTTGGGGTCGATACCCGTGACGTCGATGCCGTACGTCTTCTTCAGGCCGGGTGCGCAGAAGGGCCGCACCTCGCACTCGTCGCCCGCCGCGATCTTCACCTTGAGCTTCGACTTTCCAAGATCGGAAAGCGTCTTGAGGTTGTTCTTCTCGGCGAATTCCTCGGAGACCGCGAAGGCGTTCTGGTCGACGGCCTTCCCGGCCGGGAGCACCTTGAGGCCCAGCGGGGTGGCGAGCTTCTCCAGGGCGGCGACCGTGGCGTCGGCGTCCCCGGAGGCGAGGGGGTTGTTCTGGGCCTTCTCGGCCCCGTTCACCTTGGCGTTGAGGAATTCGGTGATCGTGGCGGCGTATTCGGGTACGACGTCGATCTCGCCCTTCTCCAGCGAGGGCTCGTACAGCTCACGGTTCTTCACCGTGGTGACCGAGGTGCTGTACCCGGCGTCGCCCAGGATCTGCGCGTACAGCTCGGCGAGCACCTTGGACTCGGTGAACGCGGCCGCGCCGACGACGAGGGAGCCCTTCTTTGCGTCGCCCGAGGAGCCGGAGCCGGCGTCCTTCCCCTGCTCCAGGCTGTCGCCGCCACAGGCCGCCAGCGACCCGGCCAGGGCCACCATGCCGATGACCGCTCCGGCTATCCGCGAGGTCCTGCTCATGTTGTTCTCCGTCCGAACTGAAGAAAGAAAGATGACAAGAAGGATGAAGGCGGAGCGCCGCCGGGCCCCGTCACGCGGTCCGGCGGCGGCGCAGCGGGGAGAGCACCCGGTCCAGCGCCACCAGCACCCCCTCCACCAGCAGGGCCAGCGCGGCGACCAGGATCGCGCCCGCGAAGACCTGTGCGGTGTCGTAGGTGTTGAACCCGGCGGTGATGATCCGGCCGAGGCCGCCGAGACCGACCATGGCGGCGATCGAGGCGGTGGCGACGACCTGGACGGCGGCGGAGCGCAGCCCGGTCATGATCATCGGGTAGGCGAGCGGCAGCTCGACCCGGACGAACAGCTGCCCGCCGGACATCCCCATGCCCCGGGCGGCCTCCACCACGGACCGGTCCACCTCCCGCATGCCGACATAGGCGTTGGTCAGCAGCGGCGGCACGGCGAACAGCACCAGCGCGATGATCGTGGGCCAGTACCCGGAGTTGCGCAGGGGCGTGACCATGAAGAGGGCCAGCACCGCGAAGACCGGTATCGCCCGCCCCACGTTGGAGACGTTGACCGCGAGCGCACCGCCCTTGCCGATGTGGCCCAGGCAGAGGGCGAGCGGCAGGGCGATGGCGCAGGCCACCGCGAGGGCGACCCCGCTGACGTACAGATGCTCGCCGAGCCGGTGGGCCGCTCCGCCGTCCCCCGACCAGTTGGCCCCGGTGGTCAGCCAGGTCCAGGCGTCGCCGATGACTCCCACGGGTCAGCCCGCCTCCACCTTCGCCGGGGCGGGTATGCCCGCCGGACCGCCCGGACCGCCCGGACCGCCTGAGGCCCCCGGCCCACCGGAACCGCCTGCGTCACCGGAACCGCCTGAGCCGCCCGGACCTCCCGAACCGCCGGGGCCGCCCGCACTCGTACGCGTATCCCCCGTCGCCGCCCGTATACGCGTCCAGGGCGTCAGCAGCCGCTGGAGACCGAGCAGCAGCAGGTCGGCGGTGACCGCGAGCAGCACGCACAGGACGGAGGCGGCGAGCACCTGCGCCTTGAAGAAGCTCGGCAGCGCGTCCTCGATGAGGTTGCCGAGACCGCCCTTGCCGACGAGCGAGCCGACCGTGGTCAGCGCGACCGTCGACACGGTGGCTATGCGCAGCCCCGCCATCAGCGCGGGCAGCGCGAGCGGGAGCTCCACCTCCCACAGCAGCCGCCACGGCCCGTAACCCATACCCCGGGCGGCCTCCTTGGCCTCCTGCGGGACCGCTTCGAGACCGGCCAGGATGTTCCGCACCAGGATGGTCAGCGAATAGAGCACCAGGCCCGTGACGACCAGCGCGGCCGAGAGCCCGAACAGAGGCAGCAGCAGCGAGAACATCGCCAGCGAGGGCACGGTGTACAGAATCGTCGTCAGCCCCAGCACCGGCCCGGCGAAGCCACGGCCCCGGCGGGCGAGCAGCGCCAGCGGAAAGGCGACCGCGAGCCCGATCAGCACCGAGACCACGGTGATCCCGATGTGCTGCACGGTGGCGTCCGTCAACTCCTGGCTGCGGGAGCGCAGATACTCGCCGCAGATCCAGTCGTTCGTCGCCAGGCAGTCCGCTCCGGCCATCTCGCCCCCGCCTCCCGTTTCCCTGTCGCGCCCGTGTCGAACTGACGTCTGGCGAGCCTATCCTCGACCACTGACAATCGCGGATGCTGTCGCATTCCGGCAACACGCCCTTCACAGAACGCCCTCCACAATGGGGAATCATGATCCGTTTCGAGCACGTCACCAAGCGGTACGCGGACGGCACCACCGCCGTCGACGACCTTTCCTTCGAGGTCACCGAGGGTGAACTGGTCACGCTCGTCGGACCTTCCGGCTGCGGCAAGACGACCACCATGAAGATGGTGAACCGGCTGATCGAACCGACCGAGGGCACGATATTCCTCGACGGGGACGACATATCCGCCATCGATCCCGTCGAACTCCGCCGCCGCATCGGCTATGTGATCCAGCAGGTGGGCCTCTTCCCGCACAAGACGGTGCTGGAGAACACCGCGACCGTCCCCCATCTCCTGGGCTGGAAGCGCAGAAAGGGCCGCGAACGCGCCGCCGAACTGCTCGACCTCGTCGGACTCGACCCTTCCGTTTATGGCGACCGCTATCCGGACCAGCTCTCCGGCGGTCAGCGCCAACGCGTCGGGGTCGCCCGCGCCCTGGCCGCCGACCCGCCCGTCCTGCTGATGGACGAGCCTTTCGGAGCGGTCGACCCGGTGGTCCGCGAACGGCTCCAGAACGAATTCCTGAAACTCCAGGCCCAGGTCCGTAAGACCGTGCTGTTCGTCACCCACGACATCGAGGAAGCCGTCCGCCTCGGCGACCGGATCGCCGTGTACGGGCACGGCCGCATCGAGCAGTTCGACTCCCCCGCCACCGTCCTCGGCGCCCCCGCCACCCCGTACGTGGCCGACTTCGTCGGCGCCGACCGCGGGCTCAAGCGGCTCTCGGTGACCCCCATCGAGGAGAGCGACCTCGACCAGCCCCCCGTCGTCCACCTCGACGACTCCCTGGCCGAGGCCACCGCGCGGCTCCGCTCCGAGGGCGCGCGCTGGGCCGTCGTCCTGGACGGCCGGGACAACCTGCACGGCTGGATCCCCGCCGAGGCGACCACCGGCGCCCCGGACACCGCGAAGGGCACCGTCCGCGAGCACGCCCGCCGGATGGAGGCCTGGCTCCCGCTCGGCGCCCCCCTCAAGCAGGCGTTCGCCACCATGCTCCAGCACGACGCCGGCTGGATCGCGGTCATCGACAAGGAGAGCGAGGGCCGCTTCCTCGGCGTGCTGACCCCCGCCCGGCTGCACGAGGCGCTGCGCCGCTCCATCGACGCGGACGCCCAGGCCGTACCGCGCGCGGAGGTCGCCGTGGAGACGGTGGCCACCGCATAGCGGCCGGCAGGTCCCTCACCGGGCGCTGAGGCGCCCGCTCAGCCACTCCAGGGCCGGTGGGATCTCCCGCCGCCACGTCGTGAAGTTGTGCCCGCCGCTGTCCAGCACGATCGAGGAGACCTGGGCGGGCGCCCTCACCTTGTCGATGAACTCCATCGTGCTCCTGAGGTTCCCCTCGCCCTGCCGTGACGTCGTCACCAGGAACGAACCACCGGACGGCGGCCGGTTCTCCAGCGTCCACAGCAGGTCCGCCCGCTCGCGCAGCGCCTGGTTCCCGTGGAACAGGTCCCCGGTCGTCGGGTCCTCGGCGGCCTTGTAGTAGGCGGAGAGCCCGGCGCTCGCCGCGTACCGGCCGGGGTGGTGCAATCCGATCTTCAGCGCGCAGTAGCCGCCGGTCGAGTTGCCGATGATGCCCCAGTTACGGGCCTGCTTCCCGACCCGGTACGACTGGGCGACGGCCTCGGGGAGGTCCTTGGCGAAGAACGTCTCCGTCTGCGGCCCCCCGGGGATGTCCACGCACTCGGTGTCCCGGGGCGGGGCCACCGTCGGCCGCAGCATCACCAGGATCATCGGCTGCGCCTTGCCCGCCTTCACGCGCTCGTGTGCCGTCTGCGGGTAACGCAGGCCCTTGAAGAGGTTCTCCGCCGTCCCCGGGTAGCCGGTCAGCACCACCACCGCCGGGAACGTCCGCCCGGCGTGCTCGCCCCGGAAATACTCCGGCGGCAGATAGACGTACGCCGGTGACGTGATCCCCGAGAGCCGCCCGGAGACCACCACCTTGTCGATCCGCCCGCCCGCCGCCGGCACCCCGCCGCCCGGCACGTCCGGCCGCTGGGTGGCGATCCGCGTCATGTTCCGCGCCCCCTGCCCCCCGCCGTCGTGGTCGGTGACCACGCCCAGCTCCTGCTCCTGGCCGAAGAGGTCGGCCCAGGAACCGTAGAAGAGGAACGCGTTGTTGGCCGCCAGGCCGACCGAGGCGAACAGCGTCAGCTGGGTCGCCAGCAGCAGCCCGACCCGGCCCGTCACCGCGGCGGCGCTCCGCCGGGCCAGGCGCGGCCAGAGCCAGACCGTGGCGGCGAACAGCGCCACGGCGGCGGCCGCCACGACCGCCAGAACTATGTTGCTGGTGAGACCCATGAGTGAGCTTTCTCTTCTGTCTTCTCTGCTGTTCTCCGCGCTTCCGAGCGGAAATCTCCGGAATGTGGATGAACCCTGGCCACCCGACCCCCGTCCTAGAGGGAGCACATCGTCCGAAGGGCCACGGCCGACGGACGAACAATCTCTGCGATCTCATCTGGAGCCACGGGAAGCGATGTCTGTCACGGTAGATGGGGATAAATCAGTGTCGGTTCCGCACCGTGTGCGGCGGGTGCTGCGCGGCCCGCGCCCCGAATCCGTACCGGCCCTCGTCGGCACCGCCTGCACCGTCGTCGGGCTGATCGACGTCGCGGCAGGGGTCTTCCCCCGCTTCCGGCACAGCCGGATGCACGCCCTCGCCGAGGTGCTGCCCGGGGCGCTCGGCCCGTTCGCCGCCGCGCTCTCGCTGAGCGCGGGCGTGCTGCTGCTCCTGCTCGCGCACGGGCTCAAGCGCCACAAGCGGCGGGCCTGGCGGGCGGCGGTGGTCCTGCTGCCGGCCGGGGCCGTGGCGCAGTTCGCGTACCGTCACTCGGTCGTCGGTGTGCTGGTCTCCCTGACGCTCTGCTACCTGCTCGTGCGCCACCGGGACCAGTTCCGGGCCCTGCCCGACCCGCGCAGCCGCTGGCGGGCGCTGGCCAACTTCGTCCTGCTCGGGGCCTCTTCGCTGGGGCTCGGGCTGGTCATCGTCTCCGTCCACCCGGGCCGGGTCGTCGGCGACCCGTCCATCGCGGACCGGCTCCAGCACGTGCTGTACGGCCTGTTCGGCGTCGAGGGGCCCGTCGACTACGCCGGGCGGACCAGCTGGACCGTGGCGTACTCGCTCGGCGCGCTCGGCCTGCTGACCGCCGTCACCACCATCTACCTCGCCTTCCGCCCCGAGCACCCGGCCGCCCGCCTCACCGAGGACGACGAGAGCCGGCTGCGGGCGCTGCTGGAGAGACACGGCGGCCGCGACTCGCTCGGCCACTTCGCGCTCCGCCGCGACAAGGCCGTCGTCTTCTCCCCCAGCGGCAAGGCCGCTGTCTGCTACCGGGTCGTCTCCGGGGTGATGCTGGCCGGCGGCGACCCCATCGGGGACGTGGAGGCCTGGCCGGGCGCCATCGAACGCTTCATGGACGAGGCGAAGGCGCACTCCTGGACACCGGCCGTGATGGGGTGCAGCGAGCGCGGCGGCCAGGTCTGGACCCGCGAGACCGGACTCACCGCCCTGGAGCTGGGCGACGAGGCGGTGGTGGACGTCGCGGATTTCTCCCTCGCCGGGCGGGCCATGCGGAACGTACGCCAGATGGTCGGGCGCATCGAACGCAACGGCTACGAGACCCGGGTCCGGCGAGCCCGTGACATCGGCGCCACCGAGCTGGAACGCATCCGCCGGGCCGCCGCCGACTGGCGCGGCACCGACACCGAGCGCGGCTTCTCCATGGCCCTCGGCCGCATCGGCGACCCCGCCGACGGGGAGTGCGTGATCGCCACCGCCCATCTGCCGGGCACCGAGGACGGGCCGCACGGCGACCTGAAGGCCGTCCTCCACTTCGTCCCCTGGGGGCGCGACGGGATGTCCCTGGAGCTGATGCGCCGCGACCGCTCGGCCGACCCCGGCATGAACGAGCTGCTGATCGTCGCCTCGCTCCAGGCCGCCGGGAAGCTCGGCGTCGCCCGGGTCTCGCTGAACTTCGCGATGTTCCGGTCCGCCCTGGCCCGTGGCGAGCGGCTCGGCGCCGGGCCGGTGCTGCGCTGCTGGCGCGGGCTGCTGATCTTCCTCTCCCGCTGGTTCCAGATCGAGTCGCTGTACAAGTTCAACGCCAAGTTCAAGCCCCGCTGGGAGCCCCGCTTCGTGGTCTTCCGCACCAGCCGTGACCTGCCCCGCATCGGGTTCGCGGCGATGCGGGCGGAGGGGTTCGTGAACCTCTCGGCGCCCCGCCCGTTCCGCTCCCGCGGCCCCCGCCCGTGCGGCCACACGCTGCGCGGCGCCCCGGAGCACGAGGTGAGCACGGCGTAGGGGCGTTCCCCGTACCCCATAGGCTGGTGGTATGAGTACGTCACGCGCGCGGGGCACGGTACGAGGGCTGCCGGAGTGGGACCGCTGTGCGGTCATGGGGGTCGTCAACGTGACGCCCGACTCCTTCTCCGACGGGGGCCGCTGGTTCGACACCACGACCGCGGTCAAGCACGGCCTCGACCTGGTGTCCGAGGGCGCCGACCTGGTCGACGTCGGCGGTGAGTCGACCCGCCCCGGCGCCAGCCGGGTGGACGAGTCGGAGGAGCTGCGGAGGGTCGTCCCGGTCGTCAAGGGGCTGACGTCCGAGGGCGTCACCGTCTCCGTGGACACCATGCGCGCCCGCGTCGCCGAAGAGGCCGTCGCCGCCGGGGCCGTCCTGGTCAACGACGTGAGCGGCGGCCTCGCGGACCCGGACATGATCCCGGCCGTCGCCGCCGCCGAGGTCCCGTTCGTCGTGATGCACTGGCGCGGCTTCAGCGAGACCATGAACAGCCGCGCGGTGTACGAGGACGTGGTCGCCGAGGTCCTCGACGAGCTGCGGCGGCGGATGGACGCGGTGATCGCCGGCGGCCTCGCCCCGGACCGCGTCGTGATCGACCCCGGCCTCGGCTTCGCGAAGAACGCCCGGCACGACCTGGCGCTCGTCGCGCACCTGGACGAGCTGCACACGCTGGGCCGCCCGCTCCTCGTGGCGGCCTCCCGCAAACGTTTCCTCGGCCATGTCCTGGCCGGCCCCGGCGCCGCCCTGCCGCCCGCCCGTGAACGCGACGCGGCGACCGCGGCCGTCTCCGCCCTCGCCGCGCGGGCCGGCGCCTGGGCGGTCCGGGTCCACGAGGTGGGGGCCACCGCCGACGCCGTACGGGTCGCCCGCGCCGTCGAGGGGGCCGCGTGAACGAGGACCACGCGTCGGCCGCCGCCGACATCGCCGAGGTCGAGCAGGCCAACACCGCCTTCTACGAGGCGCTGGAGCGCGGGGACCACGAGACGCTGTCCGGCCTCTGGCTGCCGGGCGAGGACCTCACCGTCTCCTGCGTCCACCCGGGGTGGCCGGTGCTCACGGGGCGCGGCGACGTCCTGCGCAGCTACGCGCTGATCATGGCGAACACCGAGTACATCCAGTTCTTCCTCACCGACGTCTCCGTGGCCATGACCGGCGACACCGCCCTGGTGACCTGCACCGAGAACATCCTCAGCGGCGGCCCGGCCGAGGAGGGCAACGCCCTGGGACCGCTGGTGGGCCAGCTGGTCGTCGCCACGAACGTGTTCCGGCGCACGCCCGAGGGGTGGAAGCTCTGGTCGCACCACGGCTCGCCCGTACTGGCGGAGACCGGCGAGGAGGACGACGAGGAGCCCCCCTCCTGAGCTGCGGCGCTCCGGGTGGGTTGGAATCCGCGGTCGCGGGGTATGGGCGGCTACCAGCCCCGTGAGGCGCCGTCCATGGCCCCCGCGGGCGAGCACCGTCGGTGCTCGCAGGTAGATTCGAAAGAAGGCACCTCGCCGCCCGCACGCGGCCGGGTGTCTCCTGGACCAACGACAGCAGGAGTGATTCGCGTGGATCGTGTCGCGCTGCGCGGCCTCAAGGCCCGCGGGCACCACGGCGTCTTCCCCCGGGAGCGGGAAGAGGGCCAGACCTTCATCGTCGACCTGGTGCTCGGCCTCGACACCCGCCCCGCGGCAGCCACCGACGACCTGGCCCGCACCGTGCACTACGGCGTGGTGGCCGAGGAGGTCGTCGAGGTGGTGACGGGCGAGCCGGTCGACCTGATCGAGACGCTCGCCGAGCGCATCGCCCAGCAGTGCCTGAAGCACGAAGCTGTCCAGGAGGTCGAGGTGGTGGTGCACAAGCCGGACGCACCGATCACCGTCCCCTTCGACGACGTGACCATCACCATCATCCGGAGCCGAGTATGACTGCGTTTTCCACCGAAGGGCAGAGCGACCCGACCGTACAGCCGGTGCCCACCGCCGTCGTCAAGCAGGTGGACGCCGCCGACGTCACCCTCTCCAACCCCAAGATGGCCGTGATCGCCCTCGGCTCCAACCTGGGCAACCGGCTGGAGACCCTCCAGGGCGCCGTGGACGCGCTGGAGGACACCCCGGGCCTGCGGGTCAAAGCGGTCTCCCCGGTGTACGAGACGGAGCCCTGGGGCGTCGCGGCGGACAGCCAGCCCTCGTACTTCAACGCGGTCATCCTCGTGAAGACGACGCTGCCCCCCGCCTCCCTCCTGGAGCGCGGCCAGGCCGTCGAGGAGGCCTTCGAGCGGGTCCGCGAGGAGCGGTGGGGCCCGCGCACCATCGACGTCGACATCGTGTCGTACGCCGATGTCCTCTCCGACGACCCGGTGCTCACCCTGCCCCACCCTCGCGCCCACGAGCGGGCCTTCGTCCTCGCTCCCTGGCACGACATGGACCCCGAGGCCCAGCTGCCCGGCTCCGGACCGGTCGCCGAGCTGCTCGCCGGGGTCGGCCGCGAGGGGGTCTCGCCCCGCGCCGACCTGGAACTGCGCCTGCCGGAGTAATCGTTAGGCTCGACGGGCACGAGCTCGGGAACACGCGGGCTCAGGGCTCACGGGCTCAGGGCTCACGGGCTCAAGGCTCACGGGCTCAAGGACACAGGCGACGAAGGGCGGCTCACGCGGTGAAGCAACTACGGCTCGGGGTGCTGGCGGGCCTCTTCGCCGCAGCCGGCGTCCTCTCCTGGGGCGGCGCCCGCCTCTGGGACTCCCTCGGCACGCTCCCGAGCGTCCCGCTCGCCGCCTCGATCGTGCTCGCCGCGATCGCGGTGATCCTCCTGGCGACCGCGCTCTCCCTGCGCGCCCGCCTGCGCGCCCAGCGGGAGCGCCGCCCCGGCGCCAAGGGCGTCGAGCCCCTGATGGCGGCCCGCGCGGTCGTCTTCGGCCAGGCGAGCGCCCTGGTCACCGCCCTGGTCGCCGGGATGTACGGCGGCACGGGCGTCTTCCTGCTCGGCTTCCTCGACATCCCGCCCCGCCGCGACCAGGCCATCTACGCGGGCGCGGCGGTGGTGGCGGGCATCGGGGTCATCGCGGCCGCCTTCTTCCTGGAGCGCGTCTGCCGCCTCCCGGAGAACGGCGACGAGAACCACGACGGCACGGGCGCGGCCACCGCCTAGAGCGGTGCCGCGCCCGTGCCATCGGGTTCGCCGGTCTCACCGGTCTCACCGGTCGGACGGTGCCGGCGTGGCCGGACCGTGTCAGCCGGGCCGGACGGTGTCAGCGGGCCAGTATCAGGCTCATCGCCTCGGCGCGGGTGGAGGCGTCCCGCAGCTGGCCGCGCACGGCCGACGTGGTCGTCTTCGCGCCGGGCTTGCGGATGCCCCGCACCGACATGCACATGTGCTCCGCCTCGATCACCACGATCGCGCCACGCGCCTCCAGGATCCGCATGAGCGAGTCCGCCACCTGCGTGGTGAGGCGCTCCTGCACCTGCGGCCTGCGGGCGAAGACGTCCACCAGCCGGGCCAGCTTCGACAGGCCGGTGATCTTGCCCGTGTCGGCCGGGATGTAGCCGACGTGCGCGACACCGTGGAAGGGCAGGAGGTGGTGCTCGCACAGCGACATGATCTCGATGTCCTTCACCAGGACCATCTCGTCGTGTCCGAGGTCGAACGTCGTGGTCAGGACGTCCTCCGGCTCCTGGCGCAGGCCCGCGAGTATCTCCTTGTACGCCCGTGCCACCCGCCCCGGTGTCTCCCTCAGGCCCTCGCGGTCCGGGTCCTCTCCGACGGAGATGAGCAGTTCGCGTACGGCCGCCTCGGCCCGCTTCTCGTCGAATTCGCCGATCGATCCCTGGCCGTCCAGCGTCACCGGGTCGGTCATCTGTGCCTCGTTCCTCTGTGCTGCCCCGTGCGCGGTTCGCACGCGGACATCGCAGGCATACGGAAAAGCCGCGCCCCCACAGGCTAAAACCTGGGGGGCGCGGCATCCATTCCGGGCCTGGTGAGGCCTCCGTGACAGAGGTCTCACCCGCTGCGGGACGGCGGGTCTAGCTCTCGGGACGCTCCTCGGGGACCGCCTCGGTGGAGGGGGCGATGTCCTTCGTGAGGTCCGCCTTCGGGGCGATCTCCGGCGGGGTGGCCGAACCGTTGGCGGTCGAGGCGCCGTTGGTGAGGGCCAGCTCCTTGGGAGAGAGCACCGGCGGCCGCGTCGACGGGGTGCGCCGGGCGGAGCCGGTCCACGCCGGGCGGGCGGGACGCTTGACGATCGGGGCGAAGATCTCCGCGATCTCGTCCTTGTTGAGCGTCTCCTTCTCCAGCAGTTCGAGCACGAGGGCGTCGAGGATGTCGCGGTTCTCGACGAGGATCTCCCACGCGTCGTTGTGCGCGCTCTCGATGAGCTTCTTGACCTCTTCGTCGACGAGCGCCGCGACCTCTTCCGAGTAGTCGCGCTGGTGGCCCATCTCACGGCCCAGGAAGGGCTCGGTGTTGTCGCCACCGAACTTGATGGCGCCGAGCCGCTCCGTCATGCCGTACTGCGTGACCATCGCGCGGGCCGTCGCCGTGGCCTTCTCGATGTCGTTGGCGGCGCCGGTGGTCGGGTCGTGGAAGACCAGCTCCTCGGCCGCGCGCCCGCCCAGCATGTACGCCAGCTGGTCGAGCATCTCGTTACGGGTCGTGGAGTACTTGTCCTCCTCCGGGAGCACCATCGTGTAACCGAGGGCGCGGCCGCGGGAGAGGATCGTGATCTTGTGGACCGGGTCCGACTGGGGGGAGGCCGCCGCGACCAGGGCGTGTCCGCCCTCGTGGTACGCGGTGATCTTCTTCTCCTTCTCGGACATGATCCGGGTCCGCTTCTGCGGGCCCGCCACGACGCGGTCGATGGCCTCGTCGAGACTCTCGTTGTCGATGAGCTTCTTGTCGCCGCGCGCCGTCAGGAGCGCGGCTTCGTTCAGCACGTTCGACAGGTCGGCACCGGTGAAGCCGGGCGTGCGGCGGGCGACGGCGCCGAGATCGACGTCCTTCGCCACCGGCTTGCCCTTCTGGTGGACCTTGAGGATCTCCAGCCGGCCCAGCATGTCGGGGCGGTCGACCGCGATCTGCCGGTCGAAGCGCCCGGGGCGCAGGAGGGCCGGGTCGAGGATGTCCGGGCGGTTCGTGGCGGCGATCAGGATGACCCCGCCCTTCACGTCGAACCCGTCCATCTCGACGAGCAGCTGGTTGAGCGTCTGCTCGCGCTCGTCGTGACCGCCGCCCATACCGGCGCCGCGGTGCCGGCCGACGGCGTCGATCTCGTCGACGAAGACGATCGCCGGGGCGTTCGCCTTGGCCTGCTCGAAGAGGTCACGCACCCGGGAGGCACCGACACCGACGAACATCTCGACGAAGTCGGAACCGGAGATCGAGTAGAACGGCACGCCCGCTTCGCCGGCGACGGCGCGTGCGAGCAGCGTCTTGCCCGTACCGGGCGGCCCGTAGAGCAGGACGCCCTTGGGGATCTTGGCTCCGACGGCCTGGAACTTCGCCGGCTCCTGGAGGAACTCCTTGATCTCGTGGAGCTCCTCGACGGCCTCCTCGGACCCCGCCACATCGGCGAAGGTCGTCTTCGGGGTGTCCTTGGTGATCAGCTTGGCCTTGGACTTGCCGAACTGCATGACCTTGGAGCCGCCGCCCTGCATCTGGTTCATCAGAAACAGGAAGACGACGACGATCAGGACGAAGGGCAGCAGCGAGAGGAGGATCGAGACGAAGGGCGACTGCTTCGACGGCGAGACGGTGTAACCCTTCTCGATGTCACCCGCCTCGAACTTCTCCTGGAGCCTGTCGGCGAGCTGGACGCCCTGGTTGCCGATGTAGCTCGCCTGGAACTTGGTGCCGGACTCGCCGGCAAGCTTCTGGCCGTCCTTAAGTTCGATCTTGAGAATCTGTTCGTCACCGGTGGTCAGCTTGGCCTGCTCCACCTGGTCCTTGCTGATCGCCTGGATCACCTTGGCGGTGTCCACCGTCTTGTAGCCGCCCGACGAGCCGACGACCTGCATCAACACGACCACGGCGAGGACGGCCAGCACGATCCACATGACCGGCCCACGGAAGTATCGCTTCACGTCCATCCATACGGAGCGAAGACGCCCCGTCCCTCCTGCCCGTAGGTAAATGCTGCTGTGTTTGAAAGCTGTGTTGGAAAAGAGTGCTCTTCGGACGGTACCCCAGCGGGGAGGCCCACGGCCGCTGCGTGCGGCGGAGAAACCCGCTTTCGAAGCTTCAACGGCCCGAAGGCGGCGAGGGTTCCCCGGAGGTCAGCCGCCGTAGACGTGCGGGGCGAGCGTGCCGACGAAGGGGAGGTTGCGGTACTTCTCCGCGTAGTCCAGCCCGTAGCCCACGACGAACTCGTTGGGGATGTCGAAGCCGATCCACTTCACGTCGATCGCGACCTTCGCGGCGTCCGGCTTGCGCAGCAGGGTGCAGACCTCCAGGGAGGCCGGCTCCCGGGAGCCCAGGTTGGACAGCAGCCAGGACAGCGTCAGGCCGGAGTCGATGATGTCCTCGACGATCAGGACGTGCTTGCCCTTGATGTCGGTGTCCAGGTCCTTGAGGATCCGGACGACACCGGAGGACTGGGTGCCCGCCCCGTACGAGGAGACGGCCATCCAGTCCATCGTGACGGGGGTGGACAGCGCGCGCGCCAGGTCCGCCATGACCATCACCGCGCCCTTGAGGACGCCGACGATGAGCAGGTCCTTGCCCGCGTACTCCGCGTCGATCTCCGCGGCCAGCTCGACGAGCTTCGCGTCGATCTCTTCCTTGGTGAGGAGCACCGACTGAAGGTCGGTACCCATGTCCTTCTCGTTCACCCACGTCTCTTTCTCTGCCTGCCGGGCCCGGGGTGCGCCCCGGGCCCGCCCGGCTGTTCGCCTGCGTTTCAGCCGCTCGCGCGTCAGCTCTGCCGAATGACCAGTCTGCCACCCTGCCGCCGGGCCTCGACGCGGCCGGGCAGGTTGATGGCCCGCTGGCCGCGCCAGCCGGTGATCAGGCGGTCGACTTCTTCGAGGTGGCGGGCGAAGAGGGAGCCCGCGGGCGCCCCGGCCTCGATGACGGCCCGTCGCAGCACCCGGCGGCGTACGGCGGGGGGCAGGACGTAGAGCTTGGCGCACTCCAGCTGGCCGGTCTCGTCGCGTACGGAGCGCTCGGCCTCGGCGGCCCAGGTGTCGAGGGCGTCGGCGTCGTCGCGGGAGAGCTGGGCCGTCCGGGCGAGGGCTTCGACGACGCCCTTGCCCAGCGCCTTCTCCAGGGCGGGGAGCCCTTCGTGGCGGAGCCGGGAGCGGGTGTAGGCGGGGTCGATGTTGTGCGGGTCGTCCCAGACGGGGATCGACTGGACCAGGCAGGCCTTGCGGGCGGTCTGCCGGTCGAGCTGGAGGAAGGGGCGGCGGTAGCGGCCGGCCGGCCCGGAGGCGGCGGCCATGCCGGAGAGCGAGCGGATGCCGGAGCCGCGGGCGAGGCCCAGGAGGACGGTCTCGGCCTGGTCGTCGCGGGTGTGGCCGAGCAGCACGGCGGCGGCGCCGTGGCGTTCGGCGGCGGCGTCCAGCGCGGCGTAGCGGGCGTCGCGGGCGGCGGCCTCGGGGCCGCCCTCGCGTCCGACGTGCACGGCGACGGCCTCGACGGGGTCGAGGTCCATGGCGGCGAGCCGGGTGACGACCTCGGCGGCGCGGAGGCCGGATCCCGGCTGGAGGTTGTGGTCGACGGTGATGCCGCCGGCCCGGACGTCGAGCTTGCGGGCCTCGAACGCGAGGGCCGAGGCGAGCGCCATGGAGTCGGCGCCGCCGGAGCAGGCGACGAGCACCAGCGGGGCGGCGGGCCGGTCGGGGAGGGCGGAGCGTTCGGCGAAGGCGGGGCGTGCGGGGAGGGCGGGGCCGCCCGCCGCGCCGGCCTCGGCGTAGCGGGAGACGGAGGCGGGCGCGGGGCGCCCGGCCTCTCCGGCGGGACGGCCGTGGCCGTCGGGGCCGTTGTGCCGGTGGAATTCGGTGAGGACGTCGTGGAGTACGCGGCGGACCGCCAGGCGTATCGCCGCGACCGCAGGATGGGGACCCATGTCCGGTGCCCTTCATGGAGATTCGGGAGGAGCGTCGAGCGCCGGAACGCGTGAGTCCCGTCACTCAGAGTGCGTCGATGGTGACAGAGGCAAGCTGTTCATCGAGCATTGCACGCCTTCCCATGCCCTCATGGTCCCTCGGATGGGTGATTGGAGAGCAGATTCCCGCTCCTGGGCCGGAAAAGGGTCACGATTCCGCTTTACGGTGCACCCGCGCGACCCACTCGGCGGGTTTGGCGATCTCCGCCTTGGTCGGGAGGGTGTTGGGCGAGGTCCAGACGCGGTTGAAGCCGTCCATGCCGACCTCTTCGACGACCGATCGTACGAACTTCTCGCCGTCCTTGTACTGCCGGAGCTTGGCGTCCAGGCCCAGCAGCTTGCGCAGCGCCTGGTCGAGCCGGCCGGCGCCCTGGGCGCGGCGGCGCTGGAACTTCTCCCTGATCTCGGCGACGGAGCCGACGACCTCGGGGCCGACGCCGTCCATCACGAAGTCCGCGTGGCCTTCGAGGAGGGACATGACGGCGGTGAGACGGCCCAGGACCTCGCGCTGGGCGGGGGTCTGGACGACGTCGACGAAGCTGCGCCCGCTCTCCTCGCCGCGCTCGCCCTCGGGCCGGCCGGCGCCGGAGAGCGACTGGGCGGCCTCGCGGAGCCGCTCCAGGAAGGTCATCGGGTCGACGTCGGTCTCGTCCAGGAACGTCTGGATCTCGCCCTGGAGGTGGTCGCGGAGCCAGGGGACGCCGGTGAACTGGGTGCGGTGGGTCTCCTCGTGGAGGGCGACCCAGAGCCGGAAGTCGTGCGGGTCGACGTCGAGTTCCCGCTCGACGTGGACGATGTTGGGGGCGACCAGGAGCAGCCGTCCGCCGCCGTTCGGGGAGGCGGGGAGGTCGCGCGAGGCGGGGGCGAACGTCTCGTACTGCCCCAGGACCCGGGAGGCGAGGAACGAGAGCAGCATGCCCAGCTCGACGCCGGTGACCTTGCCGCCGACCGCGCCGAGCACGGCCCCGCCGGGTCCGCCGGAGCGGCGGGCCTCCATCTTGGCGAGCAGTGGGCGCAGCAGTTCGCGGAAGCCCGCGACGTTGGCCTTGATCCAGCCGGCCCGGTCGACGACCAGGACCGGGGTGTCCTCCGGTTCGGTCCCTTCCGGGATCATCCGGGTGAAGAGGCGGACGTGTTCCTCGGAGGCCTCGGCGTGCCGTCGGAGCTCCGCGACGACGGCGCGGGCCTCCTCGCGGCTGATCTCCGGGCCGGGCCGCACCAGTCGGGTCGCGGTCGCGACCGCGAGGTTCCAGTCGACCATCTCTGCACCACCGATGCTCGTCATGCGTCAACCGTACGTGAGGCCTTCGCCCGGTGGTGGGGTCTTGCGGGGCTCTTCGGGTGGGCGGGGTTCAGCCGCCCGGTCCGGCGAGCGCGGTGGCCAGGGCGTCGAGGGCGGACTCGGCCTCGGACGGCGAGCTGGTGCCGGAGGCGAGGAAGGCGAAGGCGAGCAGCCGGCCCCGGGGGTCGACGACCGTTCCGGCGAGGGAGTTGACGCCGCGCAGGGTGCCGGTCTTGGCGCGGACCAGGCCGGTGGCGCCGGGGGCGTCCTGGTAGCGGGTGCTGAGGGTGCCGCTGAAACCGGCGACGGGGAGGCCGGTGAGGACGGGGCGCAGTTCGGGCCGGTCCGGGTCGGCGGCGCGGGCGAGGAGGGTGGCGAGGAGGGTCGCGGTGACCCGGTCCTTGCGGTCGAGTCCGCTGCCGTCGGCGAGGCGGGCGCCGGCGGTGGGCACCTGGAGCTTCTTGAGTTCGGCGGTGACGGCGCGGCGGGCTCCGGCGAAGTCGGCGCTCTCGCCCGCGGCGATGGCGGTCTGCCGGGCGAGGGCCTCGGCGATGTCGTTGTCGCTGTTGGTGAGGGTCCGCTCGACGAGGGCGGAGAGCGGGGCGGAGTGGTGGGTGGCGACCGTACGGGCCTGGTCGGCCGCGCGGGCCTGGCGGGGGGCGCCGGTGACCTTGACGCCCGCCTTCCTCAGCTGGGCGGCGAAGGCGCGGGCGGCGTCGCCGGCCGGGTCTCCGCTACGGGGGGCGTGGCCGCGGTCGGTGCCGTCGAGGCGGCCCTCGTCGACCATCAGGGCGGTGACGGGGGCGATGTTGTCGTTGGGGCCGATCGGGTGGAGCACGGGGCCGGTGTAGCGGGAGGTGTCGTAGGTGAGCCGTACGCCGGTGGCGTCGGCCTCCTGGAGGGCGCGGGCGGCCTCGGTGGCCATCGAGCGCAGGGCGGCCGCGTTCAGGGTGGGGTCGCCGCCGCCGACGAGAGTGAGGGTGCGGGCGTCCTCGGAGAGCCGGACGGTGGTGGCGATGCGGTGGTCGGGGCCGAGTGCGGAGAGGGCCGCGACCGTGGTGGCGATCTTGACGGTGGAGGCCGGGGTCATCGGGGCGGTGGCGGCGTGCCCGTACAGCTGCTTGCCGGTGGCGATGTCGATGACGGAGGCCGCCGCCCCGGTGCCCAGCGCGGGTGCGCCGATGAGCGGGGCGAGGACGGTGCGCGGATTCGCGGGGCCCTGGGGGGCGGAACGGGTGACGGTGGTGTCGAGGGCGCCGAGGACGGCGGAGGCGCTGGGGGCGGGTTCGGGGGCGCCGGGCAGCCTGCGACCGTGATGTGCGCCACCTGTTCGGTCCGTGGCGGCGGCGAGCTGCCGCTCGGCCTTACGCTGACCGTTGTCCCAGGGACCGGCGGCGAGGACGGCGCCGGTGGCCACGACCAGGCCGAGCACGGCGGAGCCTGCGACGGCCTGCCAGGGGTTGGACCTGTTGCGCCTGCTCTTCAGGTCCTTCAGCCTGCCCCAGGGGCCCGACGGGCGGTTCGACGGTCTTTCCACCGGCTCGGCCACCGTTGACCAGCCCCTTTCGCGAGCACTCTTCTGCGTGGGGGACACTTAACCACCCGTCGTATGTGTTGATCATGGAGGAGCCACCCGTGGAGTTCGACGTCACCATCGAGATCCCGAAGGGTTCGCGGAACAAGTACGAGGTGGACCACGAGACCGGTCGGATCCGCCTGGACCGTCGACTCTTCACCTCGACCAGCTACCCGGCCGACTACGGCTTCGTCGAGAACACCCTCGGCGAGGACGGCGACCCGCTGGACGCGCTGGTCATTCTGGACGAGCCGACCTTCCCCGGCTGCCTCATCAAGTGCCGTGCCATCGGCATGTTCCGGATGACGGACGAGGCCGGCGGCGACGACAAGCTGCTGTGTGTCCCGGCGTCCGACCCGCGGGTGGAGCACCTGCGCGACATCCACCACGTGTCGGAGTTCGACCGCCTGGAGATCCAGCACTTCTTCGAGGTCTACAAGGACCTGGAGCCGGGCAAGTCCGTCGAGGGCGCCGACTGGGTCGGCCGTACCGAGGCGGAGGCCGAGATCGAGGCCTCGTACAAGCGTCTTGAGGCGCAGGGCGACAAGCACTGACGTCCCTCTTCCGGTTCCGTTTGTGAGCCGGACGGCCGTACGGCGACGGGCGGTACACCTTCACGGGTGTGCCGCCCGTTTCGCTGTCCGCGACTCCCGCGCGTGCGGGGCCCATGCCGGTGCCCATACTGGGCAGACGAGCGCCCGGGAGTGGTAGCCGAGGAGGAACGAGGTCGAGTGGTGGCGGAATCGGGCGGTCCGGAGGACCAGAAGCCCCAGTCCGACGAGGCACGGAGCGCTTTCTCGCCGCCTGCCGGGACGAGTCAGCCGGCGTCGCCGCCCGAGGAGGACCATCCGACGTCGGAGTTCGCCCTGCCGAGCGGTGTGCACCCCGAACCGAGTGGTTCGCCGGGGTCCGGCGGCGGTTCCACGGGCGGCCCGAACTCGGACACGCTGAGTTCCGCTTTCACCCCGCCGAGCACGTACAACGCCCAGCAGGCGCCGCCCGCGTTCACCCCGGCGCAGGGCATTCCGATGGTCAGGCTGACCAAGGAGGCGCCCTGGCAGGACCGGATGCGCACGATGCTCCGGATGCCGGTGACCGAGCGCCCGGCCCCGGAGACCGTCCAGCGCACCGATGACGAGACGGGTCCGGCCGTCCCGCGCGTGCTCGACCTGACGCTGCGTATCGGGGAGCTGCTGCTGGCGGGCGGCGAGGGCGCCGAGGACGTCGAGGCGGCGATGTTCGCGGTGACGCGCTCGTACGGCCTGGACCGCAGCGAGCCGACGGTCACCTTCACGCTGCTGTCCATCTCGCACCAGCCCTCGCTGGTCGACGACCCGGTGACGGCGAGCCGTACGGTACGCCGCCGGGGCACCGACTACACCCGGCTGGCGGCCGTGTTCCGGCTGGTCGACGACATCACGAGCACGGACGCCGAGGTGTCGCTGGAGGAGGCCTACCGGCGGCTCGCGGAGATCCGCCGTAACCGCCACCCGTATCCGGGCTGGGTGCTGACGGCGGCGGCCGGGCTGCTTGCCGGTTCGGCCTCCGTGCTGGTCGGCGGTGGGGTGCTGGTCTTCCTCGTGGCGGCGGCGGGCGCGATGCTCGGCGACCGGCTGGCGTGGCTGTGCGCCGGGCGCGGGCTGCCGGAGTTCTACCAGTTCACGGTGGCCGCGATGCCGCCCGCCGCGATGGGGGTGGCGCTGACGCTGACCCATTCGACGGACATCCGCCCGTCCGCGGTGATCACCGGTGGGCTGTTCGCGCTGCTGCCGGGGCGGGCGCTGGTGGCCGGGGTGCAGGACGGGCTGACCGGCTACTACATCACCGCCTCCGCCCGCCTGCTGGAGGTCATGTACTTCTTCATCGGGATCGTCGCGGGCGTGCTGATCGTCCTCTACCTGGGCGTCCAGCTGGGGGCCGCGCTCAACCCCGAGGCGCGGTTCCTGCCCAACGACCGGCCGGTGCTCCAGATCCTGGCGTCGATGGCGCTGAGCCTGGCCTTCGCGGTCCTGCTCCAGCAGGAGCGCTCCACCGTGCTGGCGGTCACCATCAACGGCGGTGTCGCGTGGATCATCTTCGGGGCGATGGCCCGGACCGGGGGCATCTCTCCGGTCGCGGCGACGGCGGTGGCGGCCGGCCTGGTGGGCCTGTTCGGCCAGTTGTTCTCGCGCTACCGGTTCACCTCCTCGCTGCCGTACATCACGGCGGCGATCGGTCCGCTGCTACCCGGTTCGGCGACGTACTTCGGTCTGCTGGGCGTGGCCCAGAACGACGTGACCCGAGGGCTGACCTCGCTGTCGACGGCGGTCGCGACGGCGCTGGCCATCGCGATCGGGGTGAACCTGGGGAGCGAGATCTCGCGGCTGTTCATGGGGGTGCCGGGCGCGGTCGGCGGGGCGAACCGCCGGGCGGCGAAGCGGACCCGGGGGTTCTGACCGGGGCATACGGAAAGCGCCTCTCCCGCGGGCTCGAGGTCCGGGGAGGGGCGCTTTCCGTATGCGTACGTACGGGGCTGGGTCAGCCCTTGACGTGCGCGTACGCGCGGGGCTGGGCCAGTGCCTGGCGTACGCGGACGTACGGGAGGGGGTCAGCGCCTGGCGTACGCGGACGTACGGGAAGGGGTCAGCGCTTGGCGTGGCGGCCGCGCTGGCCGGGGGTCGGGCCCGGCGGGGGGCCGTCGGGGGTGCCGTCCGCCGCGGCGGCCGCGGCCTTCTTGCCCTGGCTGCGGGCCCTCAGGACCTCGACCACGATCGGCACCACGGAGATCAGCACGATCAGGATGAGGATCATCTCGATGTGCTGGTGCACGAAGTCGATCTTGCCGAGCATGGCGCCGAGCACGGTGACGCCCACGCCCCAGAGCAGCGCGCCGACGATGTTGTACGTGATGAAGGAGCGGTAGTTCATCCGGCTGACGCCCGCGATGATCGGCGTGAACGTCCGCACGATGGGCACGAACCGCGCCAGCACCAGCGACTTCGGCCCGTGCTTCTCGAAGAACTCGTGGGCCTTCTCCACGTTCTCCTGCTTGAAGAGACGGGAGTCGGGGCGCTTGAAGAGGGCGGGGCCGACCTTCCGGCCGAAGAGATAGCCCACCTGGTCGCCGACGATCGCGGCGACCGCGATCAGGGTGCAGACGAGCCAGAGCGGGTACTTCAGCTGTCCCGTGGTCACCAGCAGACCCGTGGTGAACAGCAGGGAGTCACCGGGCAGGAAGAAGCCGATCAGGAGTCCGGACTCGGCGAAGACGATGAGGAGGAGGCCGGGGAGGCCGAACGTGTTGAGCAGATAGTCCGGGTCCAGCCAGCTCGGGCCGAGCGCAAGCGTATTCAAGGGTCCGGGCTCCAGGATGAAGTGTGCGACGGGGGCTCTGTCAGGCGACCCCAAGCTATCAACGCCCGATGAACACCCTTGGTTCCAGTGGCGCACAGCAAGAATGACGCATCCCACAAACCGGGCCGACGGATGATCGGCCGGATGTGACGCGGGGTCGGCCATGCGCGCAACGGGGGCGGTATGCCCTGTTCATCACCTTATGGTGACCCGGTGGCCCCCGAATCCTCCACGCCCCCGTCGCCCGCTCCCCCGCACCCCGCCCCCGCTCCCGCCCGGCGGCTCCTGCCGCTCGTGCTGCCCGCGATCGTCGTCGGCGTGGCCTGCGCGCTGGTCCTGCTCGGGGTCAGCCTCCTGGCGGAGCGGCTCCAGGACGTGCTCTGGGAGGCGCTGCCCGACGCGCTCGGCGTCGGCCGGTTCTCCTCCCTCTGGATGATCGTCATGCTCACCGCGACCGGTCTCGCGGTGGGCCTGGTCCTGCGGGCCGTGCCCGGTCACGGCGGGCCCGACCCGGCCACCACCGGCCTCGTCGACGCCCCCATGCGCCCCGGCATCGTCCCCGGGCTGCTCCTGGTGACCGTGCTGGCGCTGGCGGGCGGGGTGAGCCTCGGGCCGGAGAACCCGATCACCGCCGCCAACGTCGCGCTCGCCTACTGGCTCGGCCGGCGGGCCGCACCCGGCGCACCGGCCGAGCTGTGGGTGGCGCTCGCCGCCGCCGGGACGATCGGCGCCCTGTTCGGCACCCCGATCGCCGCCGCACTGATCCTCTCCGAGACGCTGGCCTCGCAGCCGGGGCCCGGTGCCTTCTGGGACCGGCTGTTCGCCCCGCTCGCGGCCGGTACGGCGGGGGCGCTGACCATGACGCTGCTCGCGCACCCCAGCTTCGACCTCTCCCTCCCCGCGTACTCCGGACCGCACTGGGGCGACCTGCTCTCCGCCCTCCTGACCGCCTCGGCGGGCGCGCTCCTGGGCATGCTCGCGGTGTACGCGTTCCCGTGGGCGCACCGGGCCTTCCGCGCGCTGCGGTACCCGGCGCTCGCCCTGACCCTCGGCGGGCTGCTGCTGGGGCTGCTCGGGGCGCTGGGCGGCCATCTGACCCTCTTCAAGGGGCTGGACGAGGTGAAGGAGATCGCCGGGGACCCGGACGGCTGGTCGGCCGGGGCGTTCGCGGGGATGGCGGTGGTGAAGGTGGCCGCCCTGGTGATCGCGGCGGCCTGCGGCTTCCGGGGCGGGCGGATCTTCCCGGCGGTCTTCGCGGGGGTGGCCCTCGGGCTCTGCGCCCACGCCCTGGTCGACGCCGTGCCGCCGGCGCTCGCGGTCTCCTGCGCGGTGCTGGGCGTGCTGCTCGCCGTCACCCGGCAGGGCTGGGTGAGCCTGTTCACGGCGGCGGTGCTGGCCGGCGACGCCTCCGTACTGCCGATGCTGTGCGCGGCGGCCCTGCCCGCCTGGCTGCTGGTGACCGGGCGGGACCAGATGCAGCTGGACGGGGAGGGCAAGGCGCTGCGGTGAGCCGGTACGGCGGTGAGGCGGTGACGTACGGGGGCGGGTACGGAGCCGGTTCCGGTCGGGTACGGAGCCGGTTCCGGTACGGGGAGACGGTTCCGGATACGGGGGCGGGCCCGCCCGGCGCGCCGGGTGCGGCGGATATCCGTATCGTGAGCTTCGTACCGTTGCGTACCGTTTCGCACTGATGCTGTCCCGACGGAGGTTCCCGCATGTCCACGCCCGTCAACGTCGCCGTCATCTACTACTCGTCCACCGGCACGATCGCCACGATCGCCCAGGCCATCGCCGAGGACGCGGAGCGGGCCGGAGCCCAGGTACGGCTGCGCCGGGCGGCCGAGCTCGCCCCGCAGGAGGCCATCGACTCCAACCCGGCGTGGGCCGCCAACGCCCAGGCGACCGCCGCCATCCCCGAGGTCTCGCCGGACGACATGGTCTGGGCTGACGCGGTGATCTTCGGTTCGCCGACCCGGTACGGGAACATCACCGCGCAGCTCAAGCAGTTCATCGACACGCTCGGCGGCCTCTGGCAGTCCGGGCAGCTGGCCGACAAGGTCTACAGCGGCTTCACCGCCAGCTCCACCGCCCACGGCGGCCAGGAGTCCACGCTGCTCGCGCTCTACAACACGATCCACCACTTCGGCGGCATCCTCGTCGCCCCCGGCTACACCGATCCGTCGAAGTTCGTCGACGGCAATCCGTACGGCACCTCGCACGTGTCCGGGCAGGGCGACATCCCGGTCGGCGAGGAGACGCTGACCGCCGCCCGGGTGCAGGCCGAGCGCGTCGTGAAGTTCACCCGGGCGCTGAAGGCGGGGCTCGCCGCCGAGGGCTGAGAGGGCGAAGGGCTGAGAAGCCGAAGGGCTGAGAAGCCGCGGCCTGAGAAGCCGAGGGCTCAGAAGCCGGGAGCCGAGGAACCGGAACCGGGGAAGCCGGAGCCGGAGCCGAGGAGCCCAGAGCCCAGAGCCCGGAGCCCGGAGCCCAGCAAACCGGAACCGAGGAACCCCAGAGCCGAGGAAGAGGACTCCCCCATGCCGCTCCACCGAGGCGCCCACCCGCAGCGGGACGAACACTCCGAGGAGCGGCGCAGGCTCGCCCTCAACCCCTTCTACGGCGAGGCCGACCCGGCGGCGGCGATGAACACCGCCCCGCCCCGGCACCGGCTGCCGGACGGGCCGCTGCCGCCGTCGACGGCGTACCGGCTGGTCCATGACGAGCTGATGCTCGACGGCAACTCCCGGCTCAACCTGGCCACCTTCGTCACCACCTGGATGGAGCCGCAGGCCGGGGTGCTGATGGGTGAGTGCCGGGACAAGAACATGATCGACAAGGACGAGTACCCACGCACCGCCGAGCTGGAGCGGCGGTGCGTGGCGATGCTCGCCGACCTGTGGAACGCCCCCGATCCGGCGACCGCCGTGGGGTGTTCGACCACCGGGTCGAGCGAGGCGTGCATGCTGGCCGGGCTCGCCCTCAAGCGCCGCTGGGCCAAGCGGAACGCGGACCGCTATCCGGCGACCGCCCGGCCCAACCTGGTGATGGGCGTCAACGTGCAGGTCTGCTGGGAGAAGTTCTGCGCCTTCTGGGAGGTGGAGGCCCGGCAGGTCCCGATGGATGGCGAGCGCTTCCATCTCGACCCGCAGGCCGCCGCCGAGCTCTGCGACGAGAACACGATCGGGGTCGTCGGCATCCTCGGCTCCACCTTCGACGGCTCCTACGAGCCCGTCGCGGACCTCTGTGCCGCCCTGGACGCCCTCCAGGAACGCACCGGCCTCGACATCCCCGTCCACGTCGACGGGGCGTCCGGGGCGATGGTGGCGCCCTTCCTCGATCCGGAGCTGGAGTGGGACTTCCGGCTGCCGAGGGTGTCCTCCATCAACACCTCGGGCCACAAGTACGGGCTGGTCTACCCGGGGGTCGGCTGGGCGCTGTGGCGTACGGCGGACGAGCTGCCGGAGGAGCTGGTCTTCCGGGTCAACTACCTGGGCGGCGACATGCCGACCTTCGCGCTGAACTTCTCCCGGCCCGGGGCGCAGGTGGTCGCGCAGTACTACACGTTCCTGCGCCTCGGGCACGACGGCTACCGGGCCGTCCAGCAGGCCTCCCGGGACGTGGCCCGCGGACTGGCCGGGGCGGTGGAGGAGTTGGGGGACTTCCGGCTGCTCACCCGGGGCGACGAGCTGCCGGTCTTCGCCTTCACGACGAACCCGGACGTCCACGCGTACGACGTGTTCGACGTCTCCCGCCGGCTGCGCGAACGCGGCTGGCTGGTCCCCGCCTACACCTTCCCGGCCAACCGGCAGGACCTGTCGGTGCTGCGGGTGGTGTGCCGCAACGGGTTCTCCTCCGACCTGGCCGCCCTGCTGATCGAGGACCTCAAGCTACTGCTCCCCGAACTCCGGGCACAGCGGCACCCGTTGAGCCACGATCGGGCGGCCGCGACGGCCTTCCACCACTGAGGTCTCACTTACTGAGCCGGGCGAACTTCCGTACCGCCAGCGGGAAGAACACCGCGATGATGGCCACCGGCCAGGCGACGGCCAGGAGTTGGGCGTTCTCGGCGGCCCAGGAGCCGGTGGAGCCGCCCGGGTTGCCGAACAGCTCCCGTACGGCGGTGGCCGTGGCGGACATCGGGTTCCACTCGACCACCGCGCCCAGCCAGCCCGGCATCGACTCCGGGGTGGCGAACACGTTGGAGAGGAAGCCGACCGGCCAGACCAGGATCTGGACCGCCTGCACCAGCTCCGGCCGCCCCGCCACCATGGCCAGGTGGATGCCGACCCAGAGCATCGCGAACCGCAGCAGGAGCAGCAGTCCCACCGCGCCGAGCGCGGAGGCCGCCCCCTCGTGCCAGCGCCAGCCGACCGCGTAACCCACCGCGCCCATCACCGCGAGCCCGGCCGTCGACTGGAGCATGTCGGCGGCGCTGCGGCCGACCAGGAACGCGCCCGGGACCATCGGCAGGGAGCGGAACCGGTCGACGACGCCCTTGCCGAGGTCCTGGGTGACCGCGAGCATCGTGCTCTCCAGGCCGAAGGCCATGGTCAGCGCGAGCATTCCGGGGACCAGGAACTCGGTGGGGTCGCCGTCCACGCCCCGGCCGCCGCCGACCAGATAGGTGAACATCAGGAGCAGCATCACCGGGAAGACCAGCCCGACGAGCACCTCCACGGGCTGCCGGGCCCAGTGGGCGAGCTCGCGGCGGGTCATCGTCCAGGAGTCGGCCAGCGCCCAGCCGAGCCGGGAGAAGCCGGTGTCCTCTCCGGGGGCGCCCTGTCCCGGGCCCGCCTGTCCGGGGCCCGCCTGTCCGGGGCCCGCCTGTCCGGTTGTCGTCGCTGCCGTCGTCGCTGCCGTCGCGCTCATGCCGCCGCCTCCGTCTCGCGTACCGCCCGTTCGTCGGCCTGCCGCCCGGTCAGCGACAGGAACACCTCGTCCAGCGTCGGGCGGCGCACCGCGATGTCCTCCGCCTCGATGCCCGCCTCCCCGAGCGCCCGGACCGCCCCCGTCAGGGCCGCCATCCGGTCCGGTGCGGGGGCGCTGATCAGCCGGCGGTCCGGGTCGAGCGCCGGGTCCTCGGCGCCGAGCAGCGTGGCCGCCTCCGCCAGCCGGGCCGCGTCGCGCAGGACGATGTCGATCCGGTCGCCCCCGACGAGCGCCTTGAGCTGGTCGGGGGTGCCCTCGGCGGCGGCCTTCCCCTCGTCGATGAGGGAGACGCGGTCGGCCAGCTGGTCCGCCTCCTCCAGATACTGCGTGGTCAGCAGGACGGTGGTGCCGCCGCCGACCAGGGACCGGACCGCGTCCCAGACCTCGGCCCGGCCGCGCGGGTCCAGGCCGGTGGTGGGCTCGTCCAGGAAGAGGACGGCCGGTTCGGTGATCAGCGAGGCGGCCAGGTCGAGCCGTCTGCGCATGCCGCCGCTGTACTGCTTGACGGCCTTGCGCCCGGTCTCCGCGAGCCCGAACCGCTCCAGGAGTTCGTCGGCCCGGCTGCCCGCCCGGCGTGCGCCCAGGTGGTACAGGCGCCCGAACATCTCCAGGTTCTGCCGCCCGCCGAGCTGCTCGTCAACCGCCGCGTGCTGCCCGAGCAGCCCGATCCTGCGCCGGACGTCGGACGCCCGGTCCCGCACGTCCAGCCCGGCCACGGTGACCCGGCCCGCGTCGGGGCGCAGCAGCGTCGACATGATCCGTACGGCGGTGGTCTTGCCCGCCCCGTTGGGGCCGAGCACCGCGTGGACGGTGCCGCTTCCGACCGTGAGGTCCAGCCCGTGGAGCGCGTGTTTCTCCCCGTACCTCTTGTGCACGCCGTCCAGGACGATCGCCTCGGCCACGTTCCCCGCCACCCTTCTGTAGTCAAACTTGACTAGCGGCTCGAAGGTAGACCAGGATCCGGCATTCGTCAAACTTGATTAGTGGGTTCGCTCCGGCGCGGTCAGTCGTCGTCCCCGGGCGCGGGGACCCCGGTCGCGTAGGGGTTCTCCTCGCCCTCGGCGAGCACCCCGACGAACGGTGCGCCCTCCCCGGCGAAGGTGTAGGCGCCGCCCTCGATCCGCTCGATCAGCCCCCGGGTCCACTCCGCGCCCGCGTCGGCCGAGTGCACCCACAGGTTCATGATCTCGCCGATGTGGCCGAGGGATTCGGGCCCCTCCTCGGGCGTGTAGTACGCGGTGACCGAGTCCCGCCACTCCTTCATGCCCTCGACCCGCTCCTTGAGCAGCGCGACCGCCTCCTCGCGGGGCAGGTCGACGATGAGCCCGACCGCCGCCGAGAGGACGTCGAGGTTCTGGTCGAAGGAGCGGATGGCGTCGCGCAGCAGGGTGCGGTACTCCTCGAACCCCTCCTCCGTGACCTCGTACTCGGTACGCGGCGGGCCGCCGGCCGTGGAGGGGGCCGTCTCGTGCGCGAGGAGCAGTCCCTGCTTCGCCATCTGCTTCAGGGCGTGGTAGATCGACCCGGGCTTGGCGTTGGACCACTCGTGCGCGCCCCAGAACTCCAGGTCGTTGCGGACCTGGTAGCCGTGCGCCCGGCCGTGCATGCGCACGGCGCCGAGGACCAGCAGCCGGATCACGGACATGGCACCCATCCCTTTCCCGGAGCTTCCGCCTCCGGCCCCTCCGGATCTTCCGGATCGTCCTATTCAACTTTGACTAGGATATCCCGTACGGCTGCGGCCGGCCGGTGGGCGGCGTCGGCCCCGCCGACGACGACGGGGCCGATGCCCCGGAGGGGAACACCAGGGCAGCGCGAGCAGGGGGAGCGCCCGGACCGCGAAGCAGGCGGTCAGCGGGCGGCGCGGGTGAACCGGTCGGTCGGCCTCGGGCCAGGAGGTCCGACCGGGATCAGAACGGGAAGCCGGGATCAGAACGGGAAGACCGAGCGCCCGTGCTGGATCGACAGCCACTTCTGCGTCGTGAACGCCTCCACGACCGCCTCGCCGTTCAGCCGCCCCACGCCGGACGTCTTCTCGCCGCCGAACGCCACCAGCGGGTCGTCCTGGACGGTGGAGTCGTTGACGTGGAACATCCCGCTGACGATCCGCTGCGCGAACCGCACCCCGCGCTCGGCGTCGCCCGTGTGCACGGCGCCGCTGAGCCCGTAGGGGCTGTCGTTGACGATCCGTACGGCGTCGTCCTCGCCGTCGAACGGCATGAGCAGGGCCACCGGGCCGAGGATCTCCTGTGCCAGCAGCGGGGAGTCCTCCGGCAGGTCCGTCAGGACGGTCGGTTCCACGACGTTGCCGCGGGTCCGGCCCCGTACGAGCGCCGTCGCACCGCCCGCGACCGCGCGGTCGACCAGGGCGGTCAGGGCGTCGGCCTGGAAGGCGTTGACGACCGGGCCGATCCGGGTCTCCGGGTCCCGCGGGTCCCCGGCCTTCAGGGCGGCCACCTCGGCGGTGAAGCGCCCGGTGAACTCCGCGGCCACCGAACGGTCCACCAGGATGCGGTTGGCCGCCATGCTGACCTGGCCCTGGTAGAGGAAGCGGCTGAAGACCGCCGCCCGGACCGCGTAGTCGATGTCGGCGTCCTCCAGCACCACCAGCGCGCTGTTGCCGCTCAGTTCGAGGATGGTCCGCTTGAAGAACCCGGCCGCCGTCGCGGCTATGTGGCGGCCGACCCGGTCGGAGCCGCTGAACGAGATCACCTTGGGCACGGGGTGCTCGATGAACGCGTCGCCGATCTCGGCGCTGTCGGTGACCAGGACGTTGAGCAGTCCGGCCGGCAGCCCGGCGTCCTCGAAGATCTTCGCGATCAGTCCGCCACCCACGATGGGGGCGCTCTGGTGGGGCTTGACGACGACCGCGTTGCCGAGCGCCAGCGCGGGCGCGACCGACTTCATCGCCACCAGGAAGGGGAAGTTGAAGGCGCTGATCACCCCTATGACGCCGACGGGGAGTCGGTACAGGCGGTTCTCCCGGCCGTCGGAGACCGAGGGCAGCAGGCGGCCTGTGGGACGCAGCGACTGGCGGATCGCCTCGCGCAGGACCTCCGTCGCGCCGCGCACCTCGTACTCGGCCCGCAGCCGGGTGCCGCCCAACTCGTCGATGACCGCCTCGACGATCTCTCCGGTGCGCTCCCCGGTGATGCGCAGGGCCCGCTCCAGAACGGCCCGCCGCTCGTACGGATTGGTGGCGGCCCACTCCTGCTGCGCCCGCTCGGCCGCCCGGTAGGCCTGGTCGACCTCCAGAGCGGTCGCCACGGTGACGGCGGCGAGTTTCTCACCGTTGTAGGGATTGAAATCGATGATGTCCCATGAGCCGCTGCCCGTGCGCCACTCGCCATCGATGTACTGGTGGGCCAGTTCATGGAAGAAGGACATGCAATCCCTTACTGCAGGCGTTCGCAGACTCCTGATCTGCCGTCATGGTACTGACTAATCACGTCAGTTGAAGGAGTCCTCGCAGGAGATCGCGGCTCTCCTCCGGCCCGGGGCTGTCCTCGCGCAAGCACGCCATGGCCTTTTCGTACTGCGCGACCTCCTCGGCCTTGTCCAGATAGAGCGCACTTGTCAGCTGCTCCAAATAGACAATGTCCGACAGGTCGGATTCGGGGAATCGGAGCATGGTGAACGAACCGCTCTCGCCCGCATGCCCTCCGTAACTGAAGGGCATCACCTGGAGCGTGATGTTCGGCTGCTCCGACATGTCGATCAGATGCCGCAATTGCGCGCGCATGACTTCGCGTTCGCCGTACGGGCGACGCAGCGCGGCTTCGTCCAGAACGGCGTGGAACGTCGGCGCCCGCTCGGACACGAGCGCCTTCTGGCGCTCCAGGCGCAGCGCGACCCGGCGGTCGATCTCGGCGGCGGAGGCGCCGCGCATTCCGCGGGCGACCACGGCATGGGCGTAGGCCTCGGTCTGCAACAGACCGTGCACGAACTGGACTTCATAGATACGGATGAGAGAGGCGGCGCCCTCCAGACCCACATAGGTCTGGAACCAGCCGGGCAGCACATCTCCGTAACTGTGCCACCAGCCCGCCACATTGGCCTCGCGCGCCAGACCGAGGAGCGCGTCGCGCTCCGCGTCGTCCGCGACACCGTAGAGCGTGAGCAGATCCTCGACGTCCCTGGCCTTGAAGCTCACCCGTCCCAACTCCATGCGGCTGATCTTCGATTCGGAGGCCCGGATGGAGTAGCCGGCCGCCTCACGGGTGATACCGCGCGACTCCCGCAGCCTTCTGAGCTGAGAGCCCAGCAGGATGCGCCGCACCACCGATCCACTCGACTCGCCTGCCGACACTGGCGTGACCCTCCCCATCGCTACCGGGCACTAGGGGCACCCCCGGAACCCCAAGGCCAGGATTCTGCCACCAAAACGCTTCAGCCCGTACTCATTCGATTACGGAAATGGGAAGACGTCCGGAAAGCTCCGAAACTGCCCGACGGAATAAATACCCCGTAATCACCACGGTATCGGGCAGGTCAGGCGCGTGCACGTGCATCTGCCCTTGCATCTGCCCTGCGCATTGGGAAGCATGACCCCTGCGCACCTGCGTGCTCGTGTTGTGCCGCTGTACCCCCCGCAGTACCGCTTTACAGGCAGTGCCGCTACAGCCGCGAATCCCGGGAGTGCCTCGTATGGGGACGAATGGATCGACGATGCTCGAGCCGTTACGGCAGGGGCTTCCCCCGACCGACCCCTCAAGGGTCGCCGGATCGGCCTCCTGCGCTTTGCCGGCCCGCTACGAAGCGGTCGGCGGAGCACGGCAGTTCACCAGGTCCACCCTGGAACGGTGGGAGCTGAGCGACCGTTTCGACGATGTCGCCCTGGTGGTGTCCGAACTCGTCACCAACGCCCTGCGCCACGCGCTGCCGAGCGACCCGCCCCGGGAGTTCCAGGACCCGCCGGTGCGGCTGCACCTGATGCGGTGGAGCTCGCGGCTGGTCTGCGCGGTGCGCGACCCCAGCCGGAAGAGCCCGGTGGCGGGCGAGGCCGCCGACTCCGCCGAGTCGGGCCGCGGCCTGTTCCTGGTGGAGTGCGTCAGCGACAGCTGGGGCTGGCACCCCTCACCCGCGCCGGCCGGTGAGTTCTCGTCGGGGCCGTTGTACGGCAAGGTGGTCTGGGCCCTGTTCCGGCTCACGGACTGCGTGAAGAACGGACAGTGAGGACGGCTCGGGCGGGCGGTGCACACTGACCGCTCGGGCCCAGGGCGTGTCCGGCGGACAGGCCCTCACCCGGTCGTGCCCGTGACGGCGCGCTCGGGCCGCCTGGCTGCGTGGGCGCCCGGATGCCTTGGGCCGTCTGGATACCTCGGGCCGTCCGGGACCTTTGGGTCGCCCGGGACCTTTGGGCCGCCCGGGACCTTTGGGCCGCCCGGGACCTTTGGGCCGCCCGGGACCTTTGGGCCGCCCGGGACCTTTGGGCCGCCCGGCCCCGTCGGTGTCAGCCTCCGGTCGCCAGGTGGTCGAACTCGCCGTCCTTGACGCCGAGCAGCAGCGCCTCGATCTCGGCCGGCGTATAGACGAGCGCGGGCCCGTCGGGATGGCGGGAGTTGCGCATCGCCACATCCCCTCCCGGCAGTTTCGCGAACTCCACGCAGGATCCCTGGGAGTTGCTGTGCCTGCTCTTCTGCCAGACGACTCCGCGAAGCTCTGTGGCCGCCATGCCGTTGTACACGTGGTGCACAGGACGCTCCCCGAGTTGCAAAGTGCAAGTGTCAACTAGATCGGATCATAGCTCTGTTCATATGCCGATGCATGAGCAGATGCACGTGCACGCGGGGTGTTGCTTTGATTACAGACTTTCGCTCCCCCGCCGGAAGCGATCCGCGGCGTTCCGGAAACCTTCGGGAAACCTTCCGGAGGAGAGACGAACGGCACGCCTATTTCTCTCCCCCTCACCGGAGTTGACGAGACGAAACTTGGTAACGTGACGCGGTCTTTCGACCGGAGAACAGCAAGGGGGAACTCCACGTGATCAGGTTCGTACGCACCGGAGGTGTCGCGGTCGCCGCTCTGGCCGCCTCGCTGGCGCTGACCGCGTGCGGCAGTGACGACGACGTGCCCAAGAGCTCCGGCCCGGACGCCGGGTCGAGCGCCACACCCGGCGGCGACCCGGGCGACCAGGGGCCGGGAGGCGCCGGTGTGGACGCGGCGGCGCTGCACGGCACCTGGACGGGGCTGACGGACGGCAAGTACGTCACCGTCACCATCACCTCGGGCAAGGTCGCCCTCGTCGCCGAGCGGGCCGTCTGCCAGGGCGACGTGAAGAACACGGGAGAGGTGACGCTCGTGCTGGAGTGCACCGGCGGCTCCACCGACCGCACGACGGGCACGATCGTGTCCCACGACGACAAGAAGCTGGTCCTCTCCTGGGAGGGCGGGACCAAGGACACCCTGACCAAGACGGTCGACGCCGGCAAGCTGCCGACAGATCTGCCCTCGCCGCCGGACATGCCCGACCTGCCGGACCTGCCGGAGCTTCCGGAACTCCCCGAGGCGCCTGAAGTGCCGTCGTCGTCCTGACCGGAGCTCCCGGGGGTGCCGTCGCCGGTCTCGGGCCGGCCCCCCGGGCTCGGGCCGGCCCCCGGGCTCGGGCCGGCCCGTCCCTTCAGCCCCGTCCCTTCGACCTCGCCCTTTCAGCTCCGTCCCTTCGACCCCGTCTCTTCAGCTCTCCGCCAGGGTGCTGCTCACGCGGGTGGAACCGCCGCGCTCGTCCAGGGCGCGGGTGAACTCCTCCAGCGCCTCCAGGAGCAACGCCGCGCCCCGGCGCACCACCGGGTCACCGACCGCCGCGGTGCCGTCCTCCGTGGGCGTCGGCATGTCCCAGTGGGCCACCGCGTCCACCACCGGCTGCCAGTCGGGCAGCCGCCGCTCCCGTACCGCCTTGGCGCCCTTCTCGGTGGCCCGGCGCAGCGCCTCGGCCAGTTGGGCGGCGCCGGGCACCGGGTCGGCCGACCGGGCCGGCAGGTGGGCCTCCAGCACCATCGCGGACCGGCCGAGCTGGGCCAGGGCGTGCTGGGCGTCGGTGGCGGCGGCGCGGGAGATGCCCCGGTGGCGTACGGGTTCGTGCTGGGCGGTCGCCAGCGCCTCCTGCCAGGCGACCCTGGCCTCCCGGGTGGCGATCAGGGCGTCCCGTACCTCGTCCGGGTCGCGGTGGGCCGGATCGGCGTACCGGTCGACCACCGTCGCCGCGTACAACCCGTCCGCCACCAGCCACTCGGCCAGCCGGTTGCGCAGCCGCGGGGTCTCCCAGGCCGGGTAGAGGGCGTACGAGATCATCGCGAGGAGCCCGCCGACCAGTGTGAGCACGATGCGTTCGGTGACGGTCTGGGACCAGTCGTCGCCCGCCATGCCGAGCAGGAAGACGACATAGGCCGAGACGCAGACCTGGCCGACCGCGTAGCCGGTCCGCATCAGCAGGTACATCAGCCCGGCGCAGACCACCGCGAGGAGCGCGGAGAGCCGGGCGTCGGGGTGGGCGGCCTGCACGATGGCGGTGGCGAGCCCGATGCCGATGAGGGTGCCGCAGAACCGGGCGACGGAGCGGCCGTACGTCTGCGAGAACTCCGGGCGCATCACCATGACGGCGGTCATCGGCGCCCAGTAACCGTGCCCGAGCGGCAGGGCGGCGCCGACGAAGTACCCCGCCACGGCGACCACCGCGACCCGGATCGCGTGGCGCAGGATCGGGGAGCCCGGGTGCAGCTCCCGGCGCATCGCCTTCAGCACGACCGGCACGAGCCGCAGCAGGGTGGGGCGGTGCCGGGTGTCCGGGGCGAGGTTGTCGGGCAGCCCGCTCTCCGTACCGGTGCCTTCCGCGATCTCCAGGACGTCGTCGAGCAGGGCGGCGAGCCGGTCGGCGGCGCGGAGGGCGGGGCCGACGAGGATCACGTCGTTGTCGGGGGTCTTCAGGACGCCCAGGTCGGTGGCGGAGAGATGGACGGGTTCGCCGTACCGGACGGCCCGTGCGGCGGCGTCGAGCACGGACCCGGCCGCGCCGAGCAGCTCGTTCACCCAGGCCCGCTCCAGGCCGTCGGAGGGCACGCCCATCGCCGGGTCGGCCAGCGAGGCGAGGACCGGACGGAGGCGTTCCGCGATGCCCCGGGCGCCGTGGAGTTCGGCGGGGCGGCGGCGGGCCTGGCGCGGGGTGACGGCGGCGGCGCTGCGGGCGGTCATCAGGGGCAGCGGGTCGAAGGGGGCGACCGGGTCGTGGCGCAGCCGCCGGGCGTAGTCGGCCTCGGCCGCCAGCGCGTCGGCGAGCGCGTCGCGCTGCGCGCCCCATCTGCGGACCGGGAACAGGACGATCAGGGTCGCCTGGACCACCCCGCCGACCAGGATCATCCCCGCGTGGGCGGAGGCGTCCACGACGGAGGTGGGCAGGGTGATCGTCACCAGCATGATCGCCACGTTGGACGAGGCGATGATCCCGCCGGTCGGGCCCGCCGCCCAGGCCAGACCGGCGAGGAACGTCCAGGCGCCGAGCAGGCAGAGGAACAGCACGGGCTGCGAGGCGGTGACATAGCCGAGGAACGTCGACACGGCGAGGCTGGCACCGGAGACCAGGGCGAGCACCGGGCGCGGGCGCCAGCTGCGCTGGAAGGTGGCGATGGCCGCCTGGAAGGCGCCGAACGCCGAACTCGCCGCGATCTCGGGCCCGAAGATGACCAGGCTCGTGCCGACGACGAGGGCGAGACCGGCCGCTCCGCGCAGAGCGATGAGCGGTTCGAGTCTCTGCCGCTCGATCTCCAGCCCCGAACGGGCGGTCTCCTTCAGCGCCCGGAGCCAGCTCATGGGCCGAGCCTAGCCCCCAGGACGGACAAGCCGGGCTTACGCCATGATTTCGCCGTCACGTTCGCGGGAGGTGCGGCCGCGCGTCGAACCCATACGGGCCCGGTCGGCGGCCTCGGTGCCGTGGTTCCAGCCGTCCAGGTCGGTGGCGCCGCGGACCCGGGTGGTGGTGGTCCGGGGGAACATCCGCTCGGTGGCCTCGGTGACGGCGACGTCCCGGGCGGCCAGGACGGGGAGCAGGCCGCCCGGGGCGGGGCCGGTGCCGGCGTCGGTCCCGGTGTCGGTGTCGGTGTCGGTGTCGGCTGCCGTCGCCGTGGCCCGTTCGGTGGTGTCGGCGAGCCGGGAGCCCAGCCGCTGCGCGTACGCCATGAGGAACGACTGCCGGAAGGTCTTGGTCCGCTTACGGCCCGAGGCCCGCTGCCCGGCCTCCGCCCGGGTCATCGCCGCCGTCCCCTGCACGAGCAGCGAGGTGAACAGCAGCTCCACGGCGTCCAGGTCCGGCTCGAAGCCGACGACCGTGCTGAAGCCGAGGTCGCCGTTCCACACGGCCTGGCAGCGGTTGGCGGAGGCGACCGCGTCGAGCAGGATCGCCTTCGCGCTCTCGTACGGGGGCTCCACCCCGATCCGGCAGGCCCCGGGCGTCTCGGTGCTCCGGCTGCGGGCGGCGATGAGGGCCTCGTCGATGCTGTGCCGGGCCATCAGCTCCTGCGCCTTGGCCGTCAGCGCCTCGGCCTCCTCCGGGAAGCCGGTCGCCTCCGCCTTCGCGAGGAGGGCCCGGATCCGGGTGAGCATGCGGGGCTCGTCCGGGGCGGGCGGCCGGTGGAGGTGGTCGGCGGCGGTGCCGGGCGCCGGGCCGACGGGCTCGATCGCGGGGAGCCGCAGCAGCAGCCGGTAGAGCTCCAGGAGGTCGGAGGCGTAACCGAAGCGGTCCGGCTTGTTGCGCGGCGCGGGCACGGGTCCGGGCAGATCGGCGAGCTGGGCGCGCCAGCGGGGCGGCAGCTCGGCGTACCGGGCGGTCTCGGCGGCGATCAGCGTGCCCGCCAGCACCGCCCGCCGCTCGTCCAGCTCCAGCCGGACGAACCGGACCAGGTCGGCCGGGTGCCAGCCCCTCTCCCAGGCCCGGGTCACGAACTCCTCGCCGCGCCGGTGCAGCGCGTCGTCCGCGTCGGGGGCGGCGGCGAGCAGCGAGGCCCCGGTGTCCAGGGCCGCGTCACCCTCCGCGTACAGCGCCGCCGCGCATGCCTGGTCGATCACCGATTCCATCGGTCCAGGGTAGGCGGGCGCCCGCGGTGGCTGTACGGGGTAGGTGGGCCACCGCCGGGCTGCACGGGGCGTGCGCCCGCTGTGACTGTACAGGGGGGGAGGCGGGCCACCGCTGTGGCAGTACGAGGTAGGCGGACGACCGGTGGGCTGTACGGGGCGTGCGCCCGCCGTGGCTGTACGGGGGGGTGTAGGCGGGCCACCGCTGTGGCAGTACGGGGTAGGTGACCGACCCGACCGCTGGCTGTACGGGGCGGGCGGCGCGGGCTCCGGTTGCGGGGTGGTGTCAGTGGGGGGTGCCAGACTCGCACTCATGACCGAACGGTGGGCGGTGGCAGCTGCGGACGGGGGTGGGGGCGGGGCGCTGCTCGTGCCGCTGGCGGGGGACGGCACGCCCGCCGGCCCCGTCCTGGCCGAGCCCGATCTCGTCGAGGCGGTCCGCTCCCGGCCCGAGGTGGTCCGCTGGGTGTGGCGGTCCACCGCCGAGCTCTACCCCCGGCTGCTCGCCGCCGGGGTCCGCGTCGAGCGGTGCTACGACATCGAGTGCGCCGAGCTCCTGCTGCTCGGGCACGCGGGGCGGCTCGGTGAGCCCCGGTCCGCGGCCGCCGCGCTCGCCCGGCTGGAGAACGCGCCCGTGCCGCCCGATCCGCCGGCCCGGAGCGCCGAACCGGGTGCGCAGTCCTCCCTCTTCGAGCCGGCCTCCGGCACCGGGGTCCCCTTCGAGGGGCTGCTGCGGGTCTACGCGGACCAGGTGCGCCGCCACGACGCGGCCGAGCACCCGGACCGGATGCGGCTGCTGACCGCCTCGGAGTCGGCGGGGATGCTCGTCGCGGCCGAGATGCACCGGGCCGGGCTGCCCTGGCGGGCCGATGTGCACCGGGAGGTGCTGCACGGTCTGCTGGGCGAGCGGTACGCGGGCGGTGGCGAACCCCGCAGGCTCGCCGAACTGGCGGACGAGGTGTCGGCGGCCTTCGGCAGAAGGATCCGCCCCGACCTGCCCGCCGATGTGGTGAAGGCGTTCGCGCAGGCCGGGATCGCCGTGAAGTCGACCCGGCGGTGGGAGCTGGCGGAGCTGGACCACCCGGCGGTCGAGCCGCTGATCGAGTACAAGAAGCTGTACCGGATCTGGACGGCCCACGGCTGGAGCTGGCTCCAGGACTGGGTGCGCGAGGGCCGCTTCCGGCCGGAGTACCAGCCGGGCGGCACGGTCAGCGGACGCTGGACGACCAACGGCGGCGGGGCCCTCCAGATCCCCAAGGTCATCCGGCAGGCCGTCGTCGCCGACGAGGGCTGGCGCCTGGTCGTCGCGGACGCCGACCAGATGGAGCCGCGGGTGCTGGCCGCGATCTCCCGCGACCGGGGCCTGATGGAGGTGGCCGGTCACCACGGCGACCTCTACAAGGCCCTGTCCGACCGGGCGTTCCACGGCGACCGCGAACACGCCAAGCTGGCGCTGCTCGGCGCGGTCTACGGCCAGACGTCCGGGGACGGGCTGAAGAACCTGGCCGCCCTGCGCCGCCGCTTCCCGCTCGCCGTCGCCTATGTCGACGACGCGGCACGGGCGGGCGAGGAGGGGCGGACGGTGCGGACCTGGCTGGGCCGCACCAGCCCGCCGGTCGTGCTGGCGGGCCAGGACGAGGAGGCGGGCATCCCCCAGGAGGGCGGCGAGGCCCTCTCCGACGGCGGCCTGGCCCGGTCCAGGGGCCGCTTCACCCGGAACTTCGTCGTCCAGGGCAGCGCCGCCGACTGGGCCCTGCTGCTCCTGGCCGGGCTGCGCCGCACCCTCCACGAACAGGGACTCCGCGCCGAGCTGGTCTTCTTCCAGCACGACGAGGTCATCGTGCACTGCCCGGCCGAGGAGACCACCGCCGTGGCCGAGGCGATCCGGGCGGCCGGTGAGCTGGCCGGCCGGATCACCTTCGGGGAGACCCCGGTGCGGTTCCCGTTCACCACGGCGGTCGTGGAGCGGTACTCCGACGCGAAGTGAGGGGCTCGGCCACCGGGGTGCGGTCACGTCGGGCTCCCTACTCCGGCTGGAGCTTCAGCCACTCCGGGCTGGTCGCCACCGCGGTGAGCTGCTCCATGGTGAGCGCGGGCTCCGGCCGGGTGGCCGGCGTCGACTGCTCGCCGGAGTTGAAGGCCGAGACGACCACCCGAAGTCCGTCGGTCCGCATCGTGTCGGCCGTCCACCAGACGACCCCCGCGCCGCCCTTCTCCCCGGGCTGCTGAGAGGTGGCGAGCAGCGTGCCGTCGGGCAGCGTCGTCGCGTCGCCGTACAGATCGTCCGCGACGCTCTGCATGCCGGGCTGCACATTGATCTGCACGAGCGTGCTGCCCTGTCCGTCGTCGACCACGACGGAGGCGAACTCGCCCCCGCTGTCGACCTTCTGCCCCACCGTGAGGCCCTCGGGCAGCAGCTTCAGGAAGGTCGGCATCAGCAACGTGTAGTCGAGCGGGGGCTCCTCGGAACCGTTCGCCCCTCGGCGCGACGGGTCCGGCGAGCGCTCACCGCTCCGCTGGGTGTCCTGCCCCGTGCGCTCCCGGTCCTTGGCGGCGGACGTCGCCTCCCCGGGTCCGCGCGTGGCGCCGTCGGTGTCCACCGCGGGGCCGCCGCTCGCCACCCCCGTACCTTCTCCGGGGCCGCTGCCCAGCAGCCCGGCCCCGAACGCTCCCCCTCCCCCGACGAGGGCCAGGGCCAGCACACTGCCCACCACGGCGGCGCTCCGGCGGCGGCGGAGCGAGCGGCGCCCCTGCTCCAGGGCACCGTCCACCACCATGGCGCGGGCGGCCAGGTCGAAGGTCTCCCCGGTTCGGCGGAGCTCCTTGCTGAGTTCGTCTTCAAAGGGCATGGGAACCACCACTTCTCGTTCTGGATACACGGCCTGGACGGGCCTGGACGCACGGCGACGTGCACGGCCTGGACGCACAGCGGTTGACAGCGGGCCGACGCACGGTCGCCTGATCAGCGGACGGGCGCACGAGCGCAGGGTCAGTGGGCGGGCGCACGAGCGCCGGGTCAGCGGGCGGCGAACTCCGCGATGCTGCCGCCCAGCAGGGCACGCAGCCTCCCGAGGGCCCGCACACAGCGGGTCCGTACGGCGGCGGGGCTGACCTCGAGGGCGGCGGCGGTCTCCTCGATGCTGCGGTCCTCCCAATACCTCAGGACCACCACCGCGCGGTCCTTGGGGGCCAGTTGGGCGAGCGCCCGGAGCAGCGTCATGCGCAGCGCCGGATCGTCGGGATCGGCCCGAGCGCCCTCGGGCAGCTCGGCCAGCGGGCGTTCCGTGGCGGAGCGGCGGCGCCGGTGGGTCAGGAATATCCGGACGAGCACGGTCTGCGCGTACGCCGCCGGGTTGTCGATCCGGCGGGCCCGGCCCCAGTGCACGTACATCCGGCCCAGCGTCTCCTGCACCAGGTCCTCCGCGAGGTGCACGTCACCACTGGTCAGCAGACAGGCCGAGCGGTACAGATGGCTCGCCCGCCCCGCGGCGAACTCCTTGAACTCCTCGGCACGCGATGTCCTCATGCCCTCCCCCGTTCATCCGTCCCCCGTTCCGCCCTTCCACCTCATCGACGCGCCGGGGCCCGGCAAATGTTTCAGACCCCGCGAGAAATTCCGCCGGTAGCGCCGGCCCGGAAGGACCGCATGCGAAACAGCACGTGAACCACACGCGAAACAGCACGCGGAACCGCACGCCCAAACCGCACGCGAAACGGCACGCGAAAGCGCCCCGTTCACGCGCCGGACGGCGTGAACGGGGCGCGGGGCGGTGGTACGCGTCCGCTGCTGCTGTGTCTACCCGCGTTCCCACAGCGCGGGGACGTTCGGCGGCTCCCAGCCCGTGATGGACTGGTGTGCCTGCCGGCAGCGGTAGGCGACCCCGCCGTAGGTGACGCGGTCTCCCGCGCGGTAGGAGGTACCGGACGCCCAGGTGGAGCCCGGCGGGTCGGTGGGCGGATCGCTCGGGCCGGGCGTCTGGGCGACGTCCAGCACGAAGTCGAAGCTGCCCTGGCGACCGTTGCCGACGCTGCGGACGTTCATCAGCAGCCTCGGGTCGAACAGGGCGTCGGTGTTGTTGCGCGGCTCGTCCGGGAAGTAGAGCTGCGTGGTGACGATGCGGCCCCCGGGCGCCTGGGCCTTCACGTGGATGTGGCGCGTGCGGCCCGGGTAGAGGCCCGGCACGATCGTGGTGAGGCTGAACGCCCCGTCGGCACCGGTGAACTGGTGCCCCCGGAAGGCGTACTGGACCATGTCGTACGACCCGTTGGTGTCGGCCTGCCAGAAGTCGAGCAGCGCCCCGGAGATGGGCCGGCAGGCCCGCCCGAAGACGTAGCCGCTCACGGTGAGCGGTACGCCGGGGGTGCCCGGTGTCACCAGGCTGGTCCGCCGCGGGGAGTTGGGCTTGAAGTACGGGCCCTCCATCTGCGGCGGGGTCGGGTCGTCGCCGTCGTCGCACTGCGGGGTGGGCTCCAGAAGAGCGCCCCCGCCCGACGATGCGGCGTCCCGGGCGAGCGCGACGCCTCCTCCGGCGAGCAGAGGAGCCGCGCCCGCGACGATCGCGGCCTTGAGAAGACCCTTGCGGCTGATGCGCCGCCGGTCCGCCGACGCCTCGTCGGACGCGTTCGGCTCATGGGGGGTTGTGTTGTCCATTTGTGGGGTCATGACAGATTCCTCGGAGTCCTCGGTGCGGGGAGGCGGAGAGGTTCAGGAGGTTCGGTGACGCCGGGTGGCCGTAGCCGGTGGGACGAGGGACGTGGGAGCGGTGGTCAGATCCGCTGCCAGAGGGCCGGGACGGCCGCCGGGGTCCAGCCCGCCTGGGCCGTGTGCGCCTGGAGGCAGCGGTAGGTCGCTCCGCCGTACGTCACCGTGGCGCCGGCGGCGTAGGCCGTGCCGGCTGCCCAGGTGCCGCCCGGCTGGTCGGTGGGCGGCGGGGTGGTGGGCGGGGTGCCGCCACCGCTGGTGACGAGCGTCAGACCGTAGGCCTGCAGGGCCGGGAGGAGCGGCTGGAAGTACGTCGTACCGCCGGAGGAGCAGTTGCCGGAGCCGCCGGAGGTGACGCCCTGCGCCTGGCTGCCGGAGATGTACGCGCCGCCGGAGTCGCCCGGTTCGGCGCAGACGGAGGTGCGGGTCACGCCGGAGATGGTGCCCTCCGGGTAGGTGACGCTGGTGTTGAGCTGCTGGATCGTGCCGCAGTGCCAGCCGGTGGTGGAGCCGGAGCGGCAGACCGAGGCGCCGACGACCGACGGGGTGGAGCCGGCGACGGTCACGTCACCGCGCCCGTAGCCGTTGACCAGGGGCTTGGGCACCCAGTTGGCGTTGGTGGCGACCCAGGCGTAGTCACGGCCGGGGAAGGTCGAGCCCTGGAAGGTGCCCTGGGCCTGCTGGTTGACGCCGTTGGTGGTGGTGCCGACCCGGCCGCAGTGGCCGGCGGTGACGAAGCCGTTCTGCGTGCCGCGCGTCACCGAGAAGCCGACGGAACACCGGCCGCCGCCACCCATGTAGTACGCGTCGCCGCCGCGGATGTCCGCGAGGGCGCGGGGCTGCTCGGTGGAGCGGGCGACGGTGATCAGCTGGTCGCTGACCCCGGCGGCCTTCACGAACGCCTCGGCGGCCGAGGGGCTCGCGGCGTTCACGACGACCCGGTTGGCCTCGACGTCGACGTACCAGACGGGCACGTTCTTCGGGGCCTTGCTCAGCGCCGCCTTGTCGAGGGCGTCCTTGACCGCTTCGAGCCGGTCCAGGCTGTGGCCGACGACCTCGGCCTTGGCGCCCGCCTTCGTGATGAGGGCGGCCTCGGAGGCGTCGGTCGTGGAGACGGTGAGGTCGGCCTTGTCCCCGCTGACCCGGGCCCCGGCGTAGCTGTCGCCGAGGGACTTCTCCAGGCCGGCGGCGATGGCGGCGGCTCGGTACTCGCCCGCTATCCGGGTCTTGGCGGCCTCCGCGTCGAGGCCGAGGTCGCGCTCCATGGCGGCCAGCAGGCCGGGCGAGAGACTGTCGGCGGAGACGGCTGCGGGGGTGGCCTCCGGCGAACCGGCGGACGCCACTCCGGTCAGTCCCGCGAGTGCGAGCGCGCCCACAGCCACCGTGGCGGTTGCGGTGGTGAGCACGCGTCTGCGGAGCTTGGTGTTCTCCACGTAACTCTCCTTGCTTCAAGGGGGTGTCCGGCCCGGTGGGGGTTGGTCCGGACCAGGGAATTGCCGACACCGTAGCCGCGCGCGGAGCCGGCCCAGGAGATCCCGTTCACCCCCTCCTCCCGCGTTATGGGGCCATCGCGGAGCGGAAGGCCCCCCACCGTGATGGCCTCCGGGAACGGGCGTCGCCCCTCCTCCCGCGAAGCCACCCGGCGTCTCCCCTTCCCTGGTACGCCCGGGTAGGTTCGGCCCCATGCACACAGGGCAACTTCTGGGCTCGGGACGCACCGCCGACGTGTACGAACTCGACGGCTCCTGGGTCCTTCGCCGCTACCGCGACCGCTCCGACACCACGGAGGAGCTGGCCGTGATGTCGTACGTCCGCGCCTTCGGGTACCCGGTGCCGCGCATCGGCCCGCCGGCCGACGGGGCCCGCCCCACGGATCTGGTACTGGAGCGGCTGACCGGCCCGACCATGTCCGAGGCCCTTCTGGCGGGGGCCCTGGGCGCCGCCGAGGGGGGCGCGCTGCTCGCCCGGCTGCTGCGCGAACTGCACGCGATCCCGCCCCGTGTCTCGGCCGATCCGCAGGACTGCGTGCTCCACCTCGACCTGCACCCGGCGAACGTGATGCTGACGGACCGGGGGCCGGTGGTGATCGACTGGTCCACCGCCGAGGAGGGCCCGCCCGGCTTCGACCGGGCGATGTCGGCGCTGACCCTGGCCCGGGTGGCGCTCGACCCGGAGTTCCCGGCGCCCAGGGCCCAGGCCCGTACGCTGCTGTCGGCGCTCCTCGCGGAGCTGGCCGAGGACGGGGGCGCCGACGCCACCGACCTGGCCCGCGCCCAGGCCCGCCAGCGGGAGAACCCGTTCCTGACGGCGCCCGAACGCGGCTGCCTGGACGAGGCGATGGCGATGGTGCTGGGCTGCGCGCCCTCGCCGTAGAGGTGGCCTACTCGCGCGCCCCGGCCAGTTCGACCGGCCGGGCGCGCAGGGCGAACGCGGCGGGGACGACGGCGGACACGGCTGCCACGACGGCCGCGACCGCGACGACGGCCCCGGTCGCCCCCACGGCACCACGACCCCCGCCCGGACGCCCAGCAGCGCCGGCTCACCCCACACCCCCGCCAGGTTCACGGCGGCGACCCCCGCACCGATCACCGCCCCGACGGCCACCACGACCACGGCCTCCACCGCGACCAGCCGCAGCACCTGCGGGGCGGTGGCCCCGGTGAGACGGAGCACGGCGAGGTCGCGGGCGCGGTCGGAGGTGGCCGTCACCAGGGTGCTGGCCAGAGCCGCCCCCGTACAAGCACGTCGGCGCGCGCTTGACAGGCATTCCCTCGGAACACCATGATTCCCTTAATTGACTAATGGAATTGAGGAGAGGCGCATGGGAGACACGAGCACTCCGAACGGGACTCCCGGCAGCTGGGCGCTGGAAGCCCGCGGTCTGGGCAAGCGCTACTTCCGCGGGTGGGCGCTGCGCGACTGCTCCTTCCGTATCCCGGCCGGACGCATCTGCGGACTGGTCGGACCCAACGGCGCCGGGAAGAGCACCCTGCTTGGGCTGGCGACCCGGCAGATCCAGCCCACCACCGGCACGTTGAGCATCTTCGGCGTCCCCGTGGACGACCCCGCCGTGATGCCGAGGTTCGCCTTCCTCGGCCAGGAGAAGCCGCTGTTCAAGTGGTTCACCGTTGCCGAGACCCTCCGGATGGGCGCCGAGCTCAACCCCGGCTGGGACGCGGCGGCGGCCGAGCGGATCGTCCGCTCCGGGAACGTTCCGGCGCACGCGAGGATCGGCACGCTCTCCGGCGGCCAGCGCACCCGGGTCGCCTTCGCGCTCGCCTTCGGCAAGCGCCCCGACCTGCTGCTCCTCGACGAGCCCATGTCGGACCTCGACCCACTGGCCCGCGACGAGATGAGCACGCTGCTGATGGCCGAGGCCGTCGAGCGCGGCACCACGGTGGTGATGTCCTCCCACATGCTGACCGAGCTGGAGGACATGTGCGACTACCTGCTGGTCGTCGCGGAGGGCCGGATCCGGATGGCCGGGGACGCCGACGCGCTCGTACCGGCTCACACCCTGGTGACGGGCGTGGCGCGGGACGGCTCGCTGCCGTCCGGGCTCGACCGGCACACGGTGGTCGAATCACGCGTCCAGGGGCGGCAGTTCCAGGCGCTGATCCGGCCGAAGGGCCCGCTGCCCGCCGACTGGGAGTGCGTCGAGCCCTCCTTGGAGGAAGTCCTCCTCGCCCATCTCCGCTCCCCGGACGCACCCTCGCTCTACACCCAGGGCGCCCGCGTCGACGCCGAAGGGACCCAGGCCGCATGAGCACCCCGACCACGACCGATCGTCCGGCCGAACTCCAACCCCGGCGCCGCCTGTTGCGCGGGCTGCCCTGGCTCGTCGTACGCCAGCACCGGACCGCGCTGTCCTGCGTCCTCGCCCTCACCGTGCTCGGCGCTCTCTGGATCCTGTACCAGCGCCACGAGCTGGTACAGATGCTCGACGCGGCCGGCTGGCCGGAGAAGGAGGTCGACCACTGGGTCGACGACAGCCGGGGTTACAGCCACATCGCCGCCCTCCTCAGCGGCGTCCCGCTGGTCCTCGCCGTCTTCATCGGCGCTCCGCTGATCGCGGGCGACCGGGAGAGCGGCACCGCGCAGCTGGTCACCACCCAGTCGGTGACCCGTCTCCGCTGGCTCATCGCCAAGCTGGGCCTGCTCTACCCCCTCGCCCTGGTCTGCGGCTTGATGCTCTCGGCCGCGTTCACCTGGTGGTGGGAGCCGCACCGCTCCCTCTTCTCCACCCCGTGGGCCGAGGGCCCGGTCTTCGACAACACGGGCCCGGTCCTGCCGGCGATCCTGCTCTTCATGGCCGCCACCGGTGTCACCATCGGCGTGCTGGTACGGCGTGTGCTGCCCGCCATGGTGGTCACGTTCCTCTTCACGGTCGCCGCCCAGTTCGTCTGGGACGAGATCCGGATCAGGCTCGCCTCCCCCCGGATGTTCACCTACCCCCTGGACGCCGAACTCCCGGACCGTTTCAGCGACGCGTACGAGCTCGACCGCTGGGTCGGCAACGCCAAGGGGGAGCTCTTCGGCTGGGGCACCTGCGCCGAGGCCACCGATCAGGCGCAGGACGCGTGCATCGCGAAGCACGGGATCATCAACAACGTCGTCGAATACCTCGGCTACGACCAGATGGCGGCGATGCAGTGGACCGCGGCAGGCCTCCTGCTCGCCGGTACGGCCCTGCTCACGGCGTTCGTCCTGTGGCGGGTCTCGCGCCGCCCGCTGTAGGGGCGGTGCGCACTCCTTACGTAAAGTGTCGGCAATCGAACGGGAGGTGAAGTCCGTGGTCGTGTTCCGCATCGACCGGCGCAGCGGGGTCGCTACGTACCTCCAGATCGTCCGCCAGGTCGAACAGGCCCTGCGCATGGGTGCGCTGGAGGAGGGCGACCGGCTGCCCACCGCCGCCCAGGTCGCCGCGGAGACCAAGGTCAACCCGAACACCACGCTGAAGGCCTACCGCGAACTGGAGCGGGCGGGCCTGGCGGAGGTGCGCCAGGGGGCGGGCACGTTCATCACCCGCACCCTCGCCCAGCCCCAGTCCGGCCCCGGCTCGCCGCTGCGCGCGTCCCTGTCCACGTGGATGGACCAGGCCCGTGCCGAGGGGCTCACGGGCCAGGACGTCACGGCCCTGTTCCGCGCGGCGTTCGAGACCGCGTACCCGGGCGAGGCGGCGGGCTGACGGGCCCGGCGCCCTCCCGGTGCACCCGGGCGAGGCGGCGGGCTGGCGGAGACCGGCGCGGCGTTCGAGACCGCGTACCCGGGCGAGGCGGCGGGCTGGCGGAGACCGGCGCCCTCGCCGGTCAGGCCCGGTCGTAGCGGTAGCCGCTGCCGTGGGCGGGGCCGACGTCGTGCAGGATGCCGGACCCGTCGACGGCGAAGGACGAGGGGCCGATGTCGCGGCACATCCCGGTGGAACGGGCCTTGTCCACGGCGGCGGTACCCACGTCGATCCGCTTCCCGCCGTTCGTCACGGAGGAGAGCGTCGCCGCGTACTCGCAGTGCCCCGAACCCTGTACGTCGGCGATGAGCGTCACCGCGACCTGCCCCGGGGAGACCCGGCGGATGGCCACGGTGTGGGGCTGGAGGACGGCGTACTGCGACGCGATGGACCAGGTCCCCACGAAGTGCTGCGGCACCCGGTTGTCCGGGGCGGCCGGAGGGGCGGGGGCCTCGGCGGGCGGGGTCGGGGCGGTGCCGGAGCCGGAGCCACCGCCGGAGCCGGAGCCGTTGTCGGGCCCGGAGCCGCTGCCGCTGCCGCTGTCGCTGCCGCCGTCGGATGAGCCGGAACCGGGCTGGGTACCGCCGCCACCGGTGGGCTGGGCGGCCTCCGAACCGCCCGAGCCCGCTGGTCCGGAACCGCCGCTCCCTGGAACGCCGGCGCCCCCGGAGCCGGAGGCCCCTTCGGTGTCCTTCTCCTTCTCCTCGCCCTCCCCGTCCTCCTCCTTCTTCTTCTCCTCCTTTTCCTCCGCCTTCTCCTTGTTCCCGTCCTCGTCCCTGCCGGTGGGGCCTGCGGAGGGGCCGTCGCCGGTTCCGGAGGGCGCTGCGGCACCGCTGTCACCGGCGTCCTTGCCGCCGCCGGACCCGTGTTGGAGGAACGCGACGGTGGAGCCGGTGGCCAGAACGGCGAGTACGGCAGCCGCCACGACCCAGGTACGGCGACGACGGCGCGGGGGCTTGCCGCCCGACGCGCGCTTGTCCGCGGAGACCACGAGGGCGGGGGTGGGGGCAGCGGGAGCGGCGGGGGCCGGTTTCGGCTTGGGCGCGGGTTTCGGCTCGGGCACGGGCGTCGGCTCGGGCTCAAGTCCCGGCTCGGCTTCCGGCGCGACTCGTGGATCAGGCTCCGGCTCGGCTTCCGGCGCCCGTGGATCAGGCACCGCCTCCAGCCCGACCCGTGGATCAGGCACCGTCTCCGGCCCGACCCGCGGTTCGGGCGCCGCCTCCGGCCCGCTCTCCCGTGCCCCCTCCCGTACGGCACCGAGTCCGGGCGCCGCCCCCGCCCCCGCCTCCGGCACATCCGCGTCCAGCAGCGACGCCGCCTGCCGGGCGAGGCGGGCCAGGAGCTGCGGCGGCAGCCACGCCCCGCCGCGCAGGGCGCCCGGATCCCCCGACGACGTACCCAGGTCCGCCAACAGGGCCTCCACACCCGAGCGTTCGGCGGGCTCCTTCGTCAGGCAGCGGCCGATCAGCTCGCGCAGCGCGGCGTCCCCCACCTGCGTGAGGTCCGGCGCCGACTCGACGATCCGGTACATCACGGCATGCTGGTTGCTCGCCCCGTTCCCGAACGGCAGCTGCCCCGTGGCCGCGTACGCCAGTACGCAGCCGAGCGCGAAGACGTCCGCCCCCGTGCCGGTCTCCTCGCCGAGGATCTGCTCGGGCGCCATGAACCCGGGTGAGCCGATGACCATGCCGGTGCTGGTCAGCAGGGACTCGACGGAGACCTGGAGCGCGCGGGCGATACCGAAGTCGATGACGCGGGGGCCGTCGACGGTGAGCAGGACGTTGGACGGCTTCAGGTCACGGTGCACGATGCCGGCCGCGTGGATGCCGCGCAGCGCCCGTAACAGCCCTTCGGCCAGGGCGTGCCGATTCGGCGGGCAGCGGGCCGTGCTCCCGGACGGCCTGCTCCAGGGAGGGGCCGGGCACATAGCCGGTGGCCACCCAGGGCTGGTCCGCGTCCGGGTCCGCGTCCAGCACAGGTGCGGTCTAGCGCCCGCCGACGCGGCGGGCCGCCTCGATCTCGCGGCGGAAGCGGGCCCTGAACTCCCCGTTGGCGATGTGCTCCTCATGGACCACCTTCACGGCGACCGTACGGCCCCCGGCGGAACGGGCCAGATAGACACGGCCCATGCCTCCCGCACCCAGCCGGCCGAGCAGCGGATAGGGCCCGATCCGTTCCGGATCGCCGGCCACGAGGGGGCGTATGCCCTCCATGGCCGTGTACCCCTCGCCGTCGCGCTGTTCCCTGCCGCCGCTCATGCTGACCCGATCCCCCGATGGCCTGTCCCCTGCGGTCACCCGCGCTCGGCCCAGGATAGAAGCCGCACCCGCCGCACCGTGCGGGCGGGCCGGTGGTTCGGGCGGCTCAACTGCGCGGCGCCGTCGCCTTGTTCCAGGCGCAGCCGACCGGCACCGGCTCTCCCCCTCGCGGGGCGCGCCGGCGGATCGTCCCCCATTCACCCGCCTGTTGACCGAGGGCCACCGGCACGTTCCAAGGGCGGCCGGGATGAGCGGCCTGGCCGCCTGCTCGGCGTCGCGCGCGTTGTCGAGCACGGTCAGTATCTGCCTGTCGGCTCAGGCAAGGGAACCTCCGGCGGGCGGGGCGGGGGTCCGCCGGGGGTTACGGGGTCAGGGCCAGGCACTCCGGACGCTCCGGGGCGCTCGGCGGCTCGGCAGCTCGGCGGACTCAGCGAAGTCACCGGGCTCACCGGACTCACCGGGCTCAGCGAAGCCACCGGGCTCAGCGGCCAAGCGCGGCGGACGCGGCGGGCGCGGCAGGCAGCGACGGACGCAGCAGCCAAGCACGGCCCCGCCCCGACACCGCACCCAGCCCCCGCACCCCATCACCGCACCGCCCCCCTCACCACCCCAAACCCCTCACCACCCCCGCCCCCTCATCACCCCCTCACCCCCTCACCCCCTCACCGCTCGTCGCGCAGCTCAGCCGCCAGGGACGTCAGCGGCTCGGCATCCTCCCCGTGGCCGAGCGCCGTCAGGCGGGAGATCGCCGCGTCGAGGCGGGTGAGGGCAGGGGCGGGGCGCTCCAGGTAGATCCCCTCCACCGCGCCCGCGAGCCGGACGCACTCCGCCCACTCGCCGAGCCCGCCATGCTCCGGCCCCGGCTCACCGACCAGGGCGAGGGCCTTGTCCAGGGCGGCGAGGGCGTCCTCGTACTGGCCGGCATAGGCGTTGACCCGCCCGTGCTCGTAGGCCAGGGCGCTGTCCAGGGAGCGCCCCACGGGCTCGAACCCGGCCGCGCGGGCCTCGTCGGCGATGCGGTCGGCCTCCGCGAGGTGGGCGAGGGCACCGGCCAGGCCGTCGGGGCCCTGCTGCTGGGCCTGGAGGCGGGCGAGTTCCCGCAGGCAGTTGCTGATCAACTCGTAGCGCGGGGCCAGGGCATGGGCGGCGAGCGCCCGCTCCGCGACCTCACGGGCCCGGTCGAACTCGCCACTCTCGCCGAGGATCACGGCCGTGTCCGCGGCGATCATGGCGTGGCTCCCCGGGTCGTCGTCCCAGCCGGCCGACTCGGCCGCGAGGGCGGTGAACTCCGCCGTGGCCGCCTTGAGGTCCTCGCCCGCGTGCAGCGCACGGGCGCGGACCAGCCGCAGCTGGGCGACCAGCCGGTCGTCCAACTCCCCCGCCACCACGTCCGGTTCGGCCAGCAGTGAGTCGAGCAGCGCGATGCAGTCCTCGACCCGGCCCAGTTCCAGGCAGAGCTGGGCCGCGTTGCTGTAGGTGCAGAACGCGTCCACCCGGCTGCCGCCGCGCAGCCCCACCTCCGCCGACCGGGTCAGGTGGGTCAGCGCCTCGTCGGGGCGGCCGAGGTGCATGCAGGCCTCGGCCAGGTCCCCGTGGAGACGGCCGGTGTCGACCGCGTCGGCCGGCCAGGCGGCGGCCAGCCGCAGCCCCTCGGCCAGGTCGGCGTGGGCGGCGGCCGCGTCCCGGAGACCGAGGTGGAGCCGGCCGCGCAGGCCGAACAGGCGCGGCAGGTGCCAGGCGGGGCCGTGCGAGGTCAGCCGGGAGCGGAGGGCGTCGGTCTCGGCGAGCGCGGCCGGCAGATCGCCGGAGAGCGCGTACGCACCGGACCGCAGCAGCATCGCGCCGGAGACCTGCCCGGCCAGGTCGTGCCGGGTGGCGAAGGCCTGGAGCAGATCCGCCTCGGCGAAGACCGGCGCGGCGTGCTCCTCGCTCCCCGACACCTGCAACCGCAGCCCCAGCGCGGAGGCCCGCAGCCTCAGCAGCCGCCCCTCGATGTACGGGGCGAGGCCGGGCGTCCCCTCCTGCAACCGGACCAGCGAGGCGTGGGCGTCGGTCAGGGCGGCGGCCTGCGCCTCGGCCGCGTCGGCCGCCCCCTCCACGGGGATCTCGGCGGCGGCGAGCACCGCGCAGGCCCGGGACAGCGCCACGTCACCCGGCGCTCCGGCGTCCTCGTACAGTCCGGCGGCCTCCTCGTGGAGTGCGACGGCGGCGGCGAACGCGTCCCGTTCGGCCGCCCGGTTCGCCTCCTCGGCCAGCAGGTCCGCGCGGAGCCGTACGTACGGGCCGACGGCCGGGTCCTCGGGATGGCTGTAGTCACCGGCGGCGACGAGCTTACGCAGCCGCGCCCAGCAGGCCCGCGCGTCCGGGTGCCCCTCCTCCTCCAGCTCCCGGGCCCGGAGGATGAGTTCGGGCAGCGCCTCGGGGACGGCGTCGGCCGTACGGGCGGGGGGCGCGGCGACGGGGGCGGCCGGGGCCAGGTCGTCCAGGCTGCGCGTGCGCAGGGCCAGTTCCAGCGCGTCCAGGAGCGGGGCCCGGTCGAGGCGTTCGCGGCGGCGGCCGGACTGGGCCGTGGTTCCGTTACGGATGTCGAAGCGGGCGGCGAGGTCGTCGGCCTGCCCCCGTACCTCGGCGCAGAGCCCGGCCACGGTCCAGCCGCGGCCCGCGTACCCGGCCACGGGCAGGTCACCGTGGCCGAGGCTCTCGACACGGCTCAACAGCACCTCGGCACCGGTGAGGAGGTCGAGCCGGTCCAGCGGCGACTCCACCTCGTCGAACAGGTTCCGGTTCTCCGCCAGCAGTTCGAGCCCGCGCCCCTCGTTGCCGGTCAGCGCACAGAACTCCAGGTGCCGGCCGACCTCACCGGCCATCGACGGGTTGCGGCGGCAGGCGCGGTACCCGGCGAGGTGCAGCTCCCGGGCCCGATCGGCGCGGCCGGTGCGCAGCAGGGGCAGCAGCGCGTACGAGACGGAACGGGCCGGCTCCTCCTGGCAGGACTCCTTCCCGGCCAGGACGGGCGCCCAGATCTCCAGCGCGCGCTCGTCGTCGCCCGCGGCGAGGTGGTGCAGGGCGCGCTCGCAGATCTCGCAGGCCTCGCAGTCGCTGTACGGGGTCCGGCGGCGGCCCGCCCAGAGCTCGTAGGCGAGGGTGGTGTCCTCGCCCACGTGGGCGGCGAGCTGGTAGGCCTGCCCGTAGTACGGCTGGAGGCCCAGGCCGGCCTTCTCGTACCGGTCCCGCATCTCCGTCAGCCACTGGCGCAGGCTGGGCAGCGGTATCTCGGGCAGGGCGCGCAGGGCGTTGGCCACCCACTTGAACCGCCAGAACAGCTGGTGGCGCAGGCGCCCGTCGAAGACCTCGGGCCGCTCGTCGAAGAGGGTGAGCAGGCGGGCGAAGACGACGGGCGACTTGCGGGGGTCGGAGCCGTAGGTGTACGCCTCCTGGAGTTCGAGGAGGGCGTGGATGAGAGGGACGGGCTCGTCGAACCGCTCGGCGGCGTCGACGAGTTCCTCGGCGGTGACGGTCCGGGTGCGCCCGTAGGGGAGCCGGCCGTTCTCCCCGAGCGCCCGCATCAGCTCGTCGGGGCTCTGGGGGTGGGGTGTGTGGGTCGCGTTGGTCGGCATCGTCGGCTGTCCTTAGCTGTCCTTGCGGAGGGCATGGGCGAGAAGGTCGAGGAAGGAGCGGTTGATGAGGCTCGACTCGGCGGGCCTCAGCGGGCGCCGGGAGAGGAGTGCGGCCTGCCCGTAGAGGGCCTCGGCGCTGGTACGGGCCAGTTCGGGCTCGTCGATGGCCACGGCGGTGCGCACCAGCGGGTTGAGCTGGTTGAGGATCAGCTGGGCCCGCGGGGCCTCCTGGCGCAGCGCGCCGAGGATGTCGCCCCACAGGCCGCCCTCCTGCTCCCGGGCGAGCTGGGAGCGGGTGCGCTCGTGCCGGGCCTCGCGGCTGTCGACGAGCAGGGCGGGCGCGGAGGCGGGATGGAACGTACGCAGCGCCACATCGCAGTCGAAGACGGCCAGCGCGTCACGGGCCAGGGCGAGGTAGGCCGCGGCGGCCAGTTCGGTCTCCCGGTCCACGGGGTCGAGGTGGGCGGTGAGGGTGGCCGGATCGAGGTCGGCGACGCTCGCCCCGGGCCTGATCTCGGGCAGCCGGTGCACCAGCTCACGGTCGTAGGTGTAGCCGCCGTTGACGACGCCGAGCCCGGCGGCCGAGGCTATCGCGGCGACCTGCCGGAACTCCTCCACGCTCGATGTGACGAGCACCGTGCGGTGGGTGCGCGCGAACTCGTCGAGGGTGGTGTGGCCGTCGGTGGTCTCGAACGGCAGCCAGGGCAGCAGCAGCCGCAGGATCTCGTCGTCGTGCACCGCGAGCGACTTCACGGCCAGGTGGTGGGCGCGCAGGAACCGGCCGAGCAGCTCCGGGTCGCTGGCGGCGGCCCGCGCGATCCACTCCCGCAGCCGCTCGGCGAGGGCGTCGCGGACGGCGGCGAGGGTGTCGTCCTCGTACAGGGACTCGCGGGAGGCGGTCGGGCGCAGGCTCTCGGCGTCGATGACGCAGCGGACGAAGAAGGCCCACTCGGGCAGGATCTCGTCGGCCTGCTCGGAGAGCAGCATGCCCTTGACGTGCACCCGGTGGCCGTGGCGCCGCCCGGCGGGCACCGCCTCGGGCAGCACGCACGCGATGCCCTTCAGGCCGACGGCCGGCAGGTCCAGCTCGATGGTGTCCAGCGGTGCGAACCCGAAGACCGTCTCCCCGTACGCGGCCAGCGCGCGGGACCGGGCGCCCGGGGTGGGGTGCGTACGGTCCCAGGGCGCGGGTTCGGGGTTGACGGAGGCCGCCGGGCCCGCCGTGCCGTCGGCGAAGGTCACCGGATGACGCAGGAGCGACCCGAAGTGCCGTGCCAGCGCGTGCACTTGGGCGGGCCGGGTCCACTCGCCCGTATCGGTGCGCGGCGTCAGCGTCACGGTGGTCCCGGGCCGGGGCCGGGCGGAGGCGGGCAGGGTGCGGACGCTGTAGCTGCCGTCCCCGTGGCCGCGCCACTCCACGGCGGGTGCGTCGGGGGTCCGGGCGGAGCGGCTGAGCACATGGATCTCGTCCGCGACCAGGAAACAGGAGAGCAGCCCGATGCCGAACTGCCCGATGAAGTCGCCGCGTTGCTCGGCGATGCCCTCGGCGCGCTTGCTGCTGCGCCCGATCGTGGCGAGGAAGGTGTGGACGTCGGCCTCGCTGAGACCGACGCCGTCGTCCTCGACGCGGACCACGGACCCGTCGGCGAACAGGCGGATACCGAAGGCGTCGGCAGGCGCGTCCGGTTCGAGGCCGCGCCGGGCGGTCAGGGCGTCCACCGCGTTCTGCAGGAGTTCGCGCAGATAGACGCGGGGGCTGGAGTAGAGGTGATGGGAGAGGAGGTCGACGAGGCCGCGCAGATCCACCTGGAAGGCGCGGTCGGCGCCGTCCGGGGACACGGCAGGGGGCAGGGTCATCGGGCAGTCCGAGGGGGAGGGCCGGCAGGCGGCGTGACGAAAGGGATCAGGGCTCGGGCGAGACGGCGGGAACCGGAACGCGCACGCTCAGACGCGAGGTACGGGAACCGCGGACGGGTGCGGCGCCGATGAGCCGGGCTCGGGTGCGACGTACGGGAACCGCACTCGGGCGCGACGTACGGAATCTGGGCCCAGGTACAACGCCGATGAGCTGAGGCTCAGGCGCGACGCACAGGAACAGGCTCCGGCACGACGCCGGTGAGCTGGGCTCAGGCGCGACGCACAGGAACAGGCTCCGGCGCGGCACCGGTGAACTGGGCTCAGGCGCGACGGCGGCAACGGCGGCGACGGTGGCGAGGGGGTCGACGGTCTCAGGCACGCCACCCGGGAACCGGCTCAAGCGCGGCGGTGGCGACGTGCGAACTGCTCTTCCGGGTCCGCGAGATAGGTCCAGGGCCAGCTGGTGTAGGCACCGTCGAGTGCCCGGAAGACGCGCCGTACCGTGTGCTGCTCGTCGGCCAGCGACAGGGCCATGGCGAACATGTTGAAGTCGTGCTGCCACCCCGGACGCCGTACGTAGGCGGGGTGCAGGATGCTGTGGTCGGCAGCCTGCCGCAACTCCGCCTGGGTACCAGCCGACTTCAGGCAGTCCTCGTCCTCGGACTCGACCCACTCCTCGATGTGGGCCATGGCGATGACACAGCCGAGCCGGTGGCCCTGCGGAGCACGGGCGAACGCGTCCCGGGCGAAGGCCAGGGCCTGCCCCGGCTCACCACCCCACCGGGGCTGCAACTGCGACAACTGGTCGATGTGGACCTCCGGGTCCAGCGGTTCCCGGCGCAGCGCGGCGTCGAACCGGACCTGGTTGACGTCCTGGCCCAGCGACAGCCCCCGCCCGGAGGTCAGGAGCCGGCGCCACGGCGTGACCCACTCGGGCCGCAACTCGGCCGCCGCCAGCAGCTGTTCCTCGGCCAGGGCGAGCCGCTCACCGAAGACCCGCCACTGCTCCTGCGTGACATCGACGGCCCGCGCGGAGGTGCGTGCCTCCCACCCCCAGCTGACATGGCGGGTCCCGGATATCAGCAGGGCCAGCACCCGGTGCTCCGTGTCCTCCTCGACGGCCCGCCCGATCCACTTCTCGACCCCGTCCACCTCGGCCAGCTCACCGAGCACCTGGTGGTCCCGCCCGAGGTCGAAGGGCCCGGCCGCCGCCTTGACGCCCTCCCAGTCCCCCGCGCCGGCCGCCTCCACCAGCGCGAGCACCCGCCGGTCCCCCAGCGCCCTCAGCGTGTAGGTCTCGTTCTTCCGCCTGCGCGTCGCCGGAAGAGCGTACGGCTCCTCCGCCGGTCTCTCCCCGCCCCTGCCGAACAACTTGCCGAGCATGCCGCGCCCTCCCCTGGTCCCGCGTGATCTTGGGGTGCAGCATAAGCGGGCCCTCTGACACTCCTTCCCCAGGGCCTTCACAGGTGCTTCACGCGTACGGGAACGGGCCCGACCCCCGTACGAGCCGCCGCCCCACACCCGTACTCACGCCCCCCGCGTGCCGTCGCCCTGACCTCGGGGCGGATGCCCGGAGAGGACGGCCGACCATCGGCAACACCCCACCCTGCCCCACCATTTGGTCACAACTCCGTCACCGCCGGAACAACTGACCCTCAGGGCCACATGGCACTCGTTACGGTCGGCCCTTCACGAACCGCCCAAGGGGGACGCCTTGAACACCCGCACGCTCACCACCGCACTCGCCTGTCTGGCCGCCGTGACACTGGTCGGCTGCGACCCGGCCGCCCCGGACCCGAAGCCGGCGGCCACAGCGGAGACGGAGCCCGCCACGGAGGCCCCTGCCGCGACGCCGACCAAGGAGGAGGAGAAGGCGGACGAGAAGGAGGAGCCCGTCCAGTCCAAGGCGGTCTCGGACTTCGTCGGCATGGGCCTCCAGTCCGCACAGGACACCGCGCAGAAGGAAGGCTTCTACGCGCTGAAGTCCCACGACAGCGCCGGCCGAGGGCGGATGCAGGCATTCGACCGCAACTGGAAGGTCTGCTCCCAGAACATCGCGGCCGGTAGGACCATCCCCACCGACACGGTGCTGGACTTCGGCTCCGTGAAGCTGGACGAGGAGTGCCCCGCCGCCGACGCGAAGACCCCCGATGCGGCGGACGGGAAGATGCCGAGCCTGGTCGGCAAGTCCGTCAAGGTCGCTCGTGGCGCGCTCGACTCGGGCACGTCGATCACCATCACCGACGCCCGGCAGGGCCGCATGGTGCTGATGGAGAGCAACTGGCAGGTGTGCACGCAGTCGCCCGCGCCCGGGGCCGCCCTGAACGGTCAGCCGGTCGAGTTCACCGCGGTGAAGTTCGAGGAGGAGTGCCCGTAGACGAGTTGTGGCGGGCCTCGTCACCACTGGGCGACCGGGCGCTCGCTACGGGGCGCCGTCGCACTCCTCCAATGACGGAGGGCTCACCGGTTCGGACCGGCCCAGCAGCGTGGAAAGGTGTTCGGTGTACATGTCCTCCCAGGTCCCGTTGTTCGTGATCTCCCGCAACGCGGAGCACACCTCAGGCCGCAGGTTCTTCTCCTTCGAGGACATGGCCACGCCGTAGCTCTCCACACCTTGGGCATTGGCGAGCCGCGTCACCTTGTCGGCGTGCTGCTGCTGGAAACCCGCCAGGATGACGTCGTCCGAGGCGACGGCCGCTACATCGCCCTCCGGGTCCAGCAGTGCATCCAGGCAGTCTTCCGTGGTTCTCGGCAAGTCTTCGGGGACGTTGAAGCCCGCCGCACGGAGCCACGCGGGGTACGTCGAAGAGCCGGCGCCGCACACCACGGCGTTCTGGTCCCTGAGATCCGAGGCGTCCGCGATCCCACTGCCTTTGCGTACCAGGAAGCCCCGAGCGGCCTCGTAGTACGGGCCGGCGAAGTGGACAGCGCGCGACTCCTTCCTCTCCGATGTCATGGCGTAGCCGGCGATCACCAGATCGGCTTGCCCGCTCGTCAGCAGGGAGGCGCGGTTCTCGGCGGATACCTGACGGAAATCGATCTCGTCCTTCTCGTAGCCCATCTGCCGCGCGATCTCTTGGGCGAGATCGACTTCGAAGCCCTGGTACTCCCCGCCCTTGTCCCGCAGGCTCAGTCCGGGCTGGTCGTCCCTGACACCGATGACCAGCTCGTCGTGGGTCTCCTTGTAGGTGCCCAGACCGACGTACCTCGCGGGGCCGTCGGAGCGTTTGCCGAGCTCCGCCAGCCTCTGCGGCCAGTCGCTCGTCGTGAGCCAGTTGCTCCCCCAGGCCAGCAGCCCGATGGAGACCACTACCGCGACCACTGCCTGCCAGGTCCGACCCCGCCCGCGGGGCGCGGGGGCCATCGGTGCCACACCGGAGCCCGCGTACAGGAGCGGAGTCGCGTCGGGAGCGGGACCGGCGGCCGCCGTCCGGCGGTCCGGGGCGGCCGGCCACGGTGGGTCCTCCGCCTCCGGGAAGCCCGTGACGACCGCCTGGAGCATCTCCTCCGCCTGGGCGGCTGTGGGGCGTTGGCGCGGGTCCTGCTCCAGCAGGGCCTCGATCACGGTACGCAGCGGCCCGGCGTTCTCCATGGGCGGCACCGACACCGTGCCGGCGCCCCCGGTACCGGGCGGTCTGCCTTCGACCATTTCGTACAGGGTCAGACCCAGTGCCCACAGGTCGGAGGCGGGCGTCACGGCCTCCGGCCGGCCAGGTGAGGGGCTGTCCGGCTCCGGCGCGAGGTACCCCCTGGCGCCGGGGGGCTCCGCAGAGCAGGGCACATGCCCGAACCCCGTAAAAGTAGTGGCTCTCAGACCCAGCAGGGCGACCGAACTGCCCCTGTGAACCAACACGTTGTGCGGGGTCACGTCGCGGTGGACCACCCCCGCACCGTGCAGCGCACGCAGCCCCCGGGCCACCTGAAGACCGAGCTCGGCGGCCCTGGGCACCGGGAGCTGTTTCCGCTCCTCCAGCAGGTCGGCCAGCGAGCAGGTGTCGAGGTGCTCCGTCACCACCCAGATCCGGCCCTCCGCCTCGAACACGTCGTGTACGGCCACCACGTTCTGGTGACGGACCCTGGCGACCGCCTGCGCTCCGCGATGGGTCCGTTCCCACCACTGCGCCCGCGTCTCGGAGGCCGCCACAGCCCCAGAGCGGAGCCGCTCCACGGTGACCTGCTGGTCGAGACGGGTGTCCCGGGCCTCCCAGACCGTGCCGACGCCGTCCTGCCCGATCCGGCGGCACAGTTCGTAGCGGTCGGCGATCAGTTCGCCGGATGCGAGCCGGGCGCCCGCAAGGTGGGCTTGCGCGGCGAGGACACCCGGCCGCCCGGACCGGTCGGTACCGGCCTCGGGGTGCGTGCCGGGCAGGACGGCCTCGCGCCCGTGCCCGGCCTGCTCGGCGGCTGATCCCCTGCTGCGCATGAGCCCCCCAGTGTGCTGCGCGAATCTCTTCGAGTGGATGGTGAGTCGGACCCGTTCCGTGTGTCGTCGATGACGAAGACCCGGGTGTTCGCCGCCCGGCCGGCCGCCGGCCGTTCCGCCGTCGGACCCGCTCGGCGGCCTCCCGTCAGACGGCCCTCGCACGGTCGAGGGAGCTGCGCACCGACCTCGTATCGGGGTGCCCTCGGCCCAGCACCCGGAGGCGGCTCTCGAGGACGCTTTCGTACAGGGATATGGCACGGCTCAGTCGGCCCGCCGACTGGTAGGCGGCGGCGAGGTTGTTGCGTGAGGTGAGGGTGTGAGGGTGGTCCTCGCCCAGCATCCGTACGCAGTCGTCGAGGACCCGCTCGTGCAGGGAGATGGCCCGCTCCAGCTCACCCGCCGACTGGTAGGCGGCGGCCAGGTTGTTGCGTGTGGACAAGGTGTCGGGATGGTCCTCGCCCAGCATCCGTACGCAGTCGTCGAGGACCCGCTCGTGCAGGGAGATGGCCCGCTCCAGGTCGCCCGCCGACTGGTAGGCGGTGGCCAGGTTGTTGCGTGAGGTGAGGGTGTGAGGGTGGTCCTCGCCGAGGACCCGTACGTAGTCGTCGAGGGCGCTCCGATGCAGGGGGATGGCCCGCTCCAGCTCACCCGCCGACTGGAGGGCGTAGGCCAGGTTGTCGCGCGACGACAGGGTGTCGGGGTGGTCCTCGCCGAGCACGCGTACGCAGTCGTCGAGGGCGCTCTCGTACAGGGGGATGGCCCGCTCCAGCTCACCCGCCGACTGGAGGGCGTAGGCGAGGTTGTTGCGTGAGGTCAGCGTGTCCGGATGGTTCTTGCCGAGCACACGTGCACAGCCTTCGAGGGCGCTCTCGTGCAGGGGGATGGCGCGGTGCAGGTCGCCCGCCGACAGGTACGCGGAGGCGAGGCTGTTGCGCGAGGTGAGGGTGAGGGAGTGGTCGCCGCCCAGCAGCCGTGTGCAGTCGGCGAGGACGCTTTCGTACAGGGGGATGGCACGCTTCGGATTGCCCGCCGACAGGTACGCGGAGGCAAGGTTGTTGCTCGAGGCCAGGGTGTCGGGGTGGCCTTCGCCCAGGAGGGCGAGACGGCCCCGGTGCGCGCGGTGGAGGACGGTCGTCGCGTGGCCGGCCAGCCCTTGGTTCATGAGGAAGACGCCGGTCATGTTGAGGAGACGGGCGGTCGTCCTGCTGTCGCTCTCCGCCGGGGCGTACTCGGTGAGGGCTTCGACATGCGGGACCAGCGCACGGCACAGGGGCCAGGTCCGGGGGGAAGCGGGGGTCTCGGGGAAGGCCGCGTCCAACTGGGCCGTGGCCACGGCGCGGGCCTGGGCGATGTCCTCCTCCTGCCGGTGGGGGTCCTCCGGGTCCGGGGTGCGGGCGAGCGCCTGGACCAGGCGGTGGACGGCGAAGGTTCCGTCGCCGGTGTTGGTGATCATGCTGTACGCGATCAGGCGCCCGATCGCCTTGGTCAGCGCGGGGGCCGGCGCGAGCCCGGTGAGGAGATCCCGAGGAATCCCGTCCGGCCCGTACCAGGCCAGGACGCGCAGGATCCGGCCCGTGAGGGGGGTGTCCGCGAGGCGGTCCAGCGTGATGCGCCAGACCCGGGCGATGGTGCGCGCGGCGTCCCCGCCCTCGGCGGTGTCCGCGTACATCTCCGCGGGTGACTCGGCGAGCATCCGCAAGTAGGTGCGGGGAGACGTTCCGGTCTCCGCGCAGTAGGACGCGGCCTGCTCCACGGCCAGGGGAAGATGGCCGAGTTCCGAGCAGAGCCGTGCGATCCCGTCGTTCTCACCGGGGCAGGCGTGGCCCAGGATGCGGGCGAACAGGTCGATTGCCTCGCCTTCCTCGAGAACGTCCAGTCGCAGGGCGACGGCCGTGCTGTGCCACCCGGTGGCACGACGGGTGGTGATCAGGAACCGGCCCGTCCCCACCCGGTCCAGCAGGGGGCGGACATGGTCGACGTGGTCGGCATTGTCGAGAACGATCAGCCAGTCGTCATGGGACGACAGCCATTGCACAGCCCATTCCGTGAGGATCTCCTCCGGCAGGCCGGCAGCGGCGGGCTGCAACGCGCGGGCGAGCTGGGCCAGGCCGGTGGCGATGGACGACGGGCTGTCAGCAGCGATCCACCACCGGGGGTTGCCGCCGTAGTGGTGGATGGCCCAGTGGGCCGCCAGCGCGGACTTGCCGACTCCGCCGAGGCCGTGCACGGCCTGCACCACCACATCACCGGGGGTCGCGAACTCCGCGTCCAGCCGGTCCAGAGCCGCCTTCCGACCGACGAACAGCCTCGTCCCCGGGGCGTTGTGCAATCTCGCCGGCGCGTCGACCTCGGAGACCGGGCCATACGCCTGCGGCGGGAGGACGACGCCGTTCTCGATGTACTGGGCGACCGACCCCACGATGTCACGCCCTGCGGTGTTCGCGCCCTGGCTCGCCTTGATCTCGGTGCGGGCCGGGGGTTCCTCGGCGCGGGTCGGAGACCTCTGTGCGCGGGCCGGGGGTTCCTCAGTGCGGGTCGGAGACCCCTGTGCGCGGGCCGGGGGTTCCTCGGTGCGGGTCGGAGGTTTCTCGGCGCGAGCGGGAGTTCCCCCGGCGCTCCGGGGAAGGAAGCGGCCACCGAAGCGCGCCATCATGAACCCCTGTACGCGCTCGAACCGCTGATGTCGCCGCCGGCGGCGTTCGAGCCCCCGGAGGCCGAGATCCCGTCACCGGCGACCGGCGCCCCGGAGGCGCGTCCGGTGTCACGGGCCGACGCGTCGTTGATACTTCCGCGCGCGGCGTTCGATCCCCCGTGCGCCCGCACCGGCTGCGGGTCCGGCCGCACGGCCCGGCGCATGGCCCGCACCGACATGCCCAGAGCGACCATCCCCACCACGGCACCGATCACACTCGCGACCCGGTCAGCGCTCTCGAGGTCCCCCGCCGACACCAGGACGGTCAGGACGACCGCAGCCGTTCCACCCGCGACCGCCAGTGACCACCACATGATCTGCCGCCAACCTGTCATACCTCATCATCAACCCGAGGGCATGGGGCGGTACGAGTTTCCGCCAGTTTGCTCCTGCGTCACGGATCCCGACTTCCGCGTCACGGATCCCGAGAGGAGCACCACGAGGCCAAAGACGCCAGTCGGCCCGCATTCGGAGGGCGCCGAGAACGAAGAAAACCCAGGTCACGGGTTATGTGACCTGGGTTTCGGATGGAGCCGCCTTCGGGATTCGAACCCGAGACCTACGCATTACGAGTGCGTTGCTCTGGCCAACTGAGCTAAGGCGGCACGCCCTGTCGCACTATGGTGCGATCAGCAGCGGAGCCAAGTCTACACAGTTTCCGGGGGTGCTCCGCACAGGGCACCCCCGGGGGCGTCTACGCAGGTCAGGGCGGGGGCAGGGGCGTCAGGTGCACTTCTTGTCGTTGGAGGGCGGGGTGCCGTCCAGGAGGTAGGTGTTGATCGCCATGTCGATGCAGTCGCTGCCCCGGCCGTACGCGGTGTGGCCGTCGCCGTCGTAGGTGAGCAGGGTGCCGGAGGAGAGCTGGTCGGCGAGGGACCGGGACCACTTGTACGGGGTGGCGGGGTCGCGGGTGGTGCCGACCACGACGATCGGGGCGGCGCCCTTCGCCTCCGTGCGGTGCGCGGTGCCCGTGGCCTTCGTGGGCCAGTAGGCGCAGTTCAGGGAGGCCCAGGCGAAGCCCCGGCCGAAGACCGGGGAGGCCTTCTCGAAGTCCGGGACCGCCTTCTGCACCGCGTCGGGGCTGTCGAAGGCGGGCGGCAGGTCGAGGCAGTTCACCGCGGCGTTGGCGGACATCAGGTTCGCGTACTCGCCGTCCGGCCCGCGCTCGTAGTAGCTGTCCGCCAGCGAGAGGAGGCCGGAGCCGTCGCTGCGCTGGGCGCCCGCCAGGGCCTCGCGGAGCTGGGGCCAGGCCGCCTCGTCGTACATCGCCGCGATCACCCCTGTGGTGGCCAGGGACTCGCCCAGCTTGCGGTCGTCGCCGGTCGGGATCGGCTTCGCGTCCAGGTCCTTGAAGAGCTGCTTCAGCGCGGTCGCCGCGTCCGCCGTGGACGTGGTGCCTAGCGGACAGTCCGGCTGCTTGACGCAGTCGGCGGCGAAGGACTGGAACGCCGCCTCGAAGCCCGCCGTCTGGTCGCGGTTCAGGTCGACGGCCGGGAGGGAGGGGTCCATCGCCCCGTCCAGGACCAGGCGCCCGGCCCGCTCCGGGAAGAGGTCCGCGTACGTGGCGCCCAGGAAGGTCCCGTACGAGGCACCCACGTAGTGCAACCGCTCGTCGCCGAGGAGGGCCCGCAGGACGTCCATGTCGCGGGCGGTGTCGACGGTGGAGACGTACGGGAGGATCTCGCCGGACCGCTTCTCGCAGCCCTGGGCGAACTTCTCGAAGGCGGCGGTGAGCTTTTGGACCTCCGCGTCGTCGTCCGGTGTCTGGTCGACCTGGGTGTAGGCGTCCATCTCCTTGCCCGTCAGGCAGTCGACCGGTTCGCTGCGGGCCACGCCGCGCGGGTCGATGGCGACCATGTCGTAGCGGGCCCTGACCGGGGCCGGGTAGCCGAGCGCCGCGTACCCCTGGAGGTAGCCGATCGCGGAGCCGCCGGGGCCGCCCGGGTTCACCAGGAGGGAGCCGATCCGCTTGCCGGGGCCGGTCGCCTTCTTCCGGGAGACGGCGAGGTCGATGTCGCCGTCATCCGGCTTCTCGTAGTCCCTCGGCGCCTTCATCGTCGTGCACTCGAACCCCTCCACCCCGCAGTCGCGCCAGCTCAGCTTCTGCGCGTAGTACGCCGACAGCCCCTCCGGCGCCGCTGTGCCGGTGGCCGAGGCATTGGGCGACGAGCCGCCGCCGCTGCAGCCGGAGATGAGCAGGCCGGCAGTGCCGATCCCGATGGCGAAGGTGCGGAGCAGGCGCCTGGTTTCCATCCTGGGAGCGTATCCGGCGGGTGACGTGTCGTCCGATTCCCTGCTCAATCGGGTGAACCGGGCCCCGGGCCGCCTCGGGTCAGCCCGCCCTCAGCGACATCGTCATCGCCTCTACCGCCAGCAGCGGCGCCACGTTGCGGTCCATCGCCCGCCGGCACGCGATCACCGCCTCGATCCTGCGCAGCGTCTGCGCGGGCGTCGAGGACTCCGCGATCCGGTCCAGGGAGTCCTGCACGTCCACATTGGCGATGGCTATGCGCGAACCGAGCTGGAGCGCCAGCACATCGCGGTAGAACCCGGTGAGCTCGGTGAGCGCCAGGTCCAGGCTGTCGCGCTGCGTTCGCGTCTTGCGGCGCTTCTGCTTGTCCTCCAGCTCCTTCATCGCTCCCGCCGTGCCGCGCGGCATCCGGCCGCCCGCGACCCCGCCGAGCGCCGCCTTGAGGTCCTCGGTCTCCTTGACGTCGACCTCTTCCGCCATCTGCTTGGCGTCGTCGGTGGCCGTGTCGATCAGCTCCTGGGCCGCCTTGAGGCAGCCGCCGACGTCGGCGACGCGCAGCGGAACCTTGAGCACCGCCGCCCTCCGTGCCCGCGCCCGCTCGTCCGTGGCGAGACGACGCGCCCGGCCGATGTGCCCCTGGGTGGCCCGCGCCGCGGAGTGCGCCCGGTCGGGATCGACCCCGTCGCGGCGGATCAGGACGTCGGCCACGGCCTCCACCGGCGGGGTGCTCAGGGTCAGGTGGCGGCAGCGGGAACGGATCGTGGGCAGGACGTCCTCCAGCGAGGGGGCGCACAGCAGCCAGACCGTGCGCGGCGCGGGCTCCTCGACCGCCTTCAGCAGCACGTTGCCCGCGCCCTCGGTGAGCCGGTCGGCGTCCTCCATGACGATGACCTGCCACCGGCCGACCGCCGGGGAGAGCTGGGCCCGGCGGACCAGGTCGCGGGTCTCCTTCACACCGATGGAGAGCAGGTCCGTACGGATCACCTGGACGTCGGCGTGCGTACCGATCAGGCTCGTGTGGCAGCCGTCGCAGAAGCCGCAGCCGGGCTCCCCGCCCAGCGCCCGGTCCGGGCTGGTGCACTGGAGTGCGGCGGCGAAGGCCCGCGCGGCGGTGGAACGTCCGGAACCCGGCGGTCCGGTGAACAGCCAGGCGTGGGTCATCTTCGAGCCCTGCTCCAACGGCTCACCGTCGGAGACGGCCGTGACCAGCGCATCGGCGTCCTTGGCGGCAGCGGCGAGCTGTTCCCTCACTCGGTCCTGTCCGACCAGGTCGTCCCATACGGTCATGGGCCACCGCCCTTCCGATCGTCGGATTCCATGTCGGATTCCATGTCCGATTCCATTGTGGGGGACACCACTGACAAGTCCGGCCCGCCCACCCCTCAGGGGCGGACGGGCCGGACGTCGTACAGGTTCGGACAGGTTCGGGTCAGCCGCGCGGGCGACGCCCCCTGCCCGTGGGGCCGTCGTCGTCGTGCCCGCCGAGCAGCTCGTCCGCGAGCGTCGGCAGATCGTCCAGCGGGGTCTCCTCGGCCCAGTCCGGACGGGGACGCTTGCGGCGGGCGCGGGGCTCGTCACCGGCCTGGCCCGCGGCCCGCAGGTCCTCGACCTGCGGCAACTCCCGGGTGCGCTCGTTCTCGCTCTCCGCCGGCGGGGAGGCGGGACCCTCGTCCCGGAAGTAGCCCTTGGGCACCCGGTCGGAGGGCTGATCGCCGCGCACGGGCGGCAGCACGGCCGTCTCGTCGGCAGCACGGGCGTCCCGGGAACCACGGGAGTCACGAGCGTCCCTGGAATCATGGACGTCACGAGCATCACGGGAGTCACGGGAATCACGAGAGTCCCGCGCGTTGCGGGCCGGCCGATCGTCCGTGATGCGCGGCAGCATCGCCGTCTCGTCCTCCCCTGAGCCCGGAGAAGAGGGACGGCGGTTGGACGGCTCGCCCTCCTCCGGACGCGCCGTAGGTACCGGCTGCGTGATCTCGTTCGGGTTCACGATCGGCGTGGGCACCGTGAGCTCGTTCTCCGGAACGGTGGGACCGTGCCCCTCCGACCACGAGGACGTCTCCGTACGGGAGTCGCGTGAGTCGTGGGAGTCACGTGAGTCACGGGAAGCCGCAGCCCGCTCCGCCTCGGCCCGAGCCGCCTCCGTACGGGCGGCCGCCTCGGCCTCCGCCCGGCGGCGCGCCTCCTCGGCCCGTACCAGCGCCTCCTCCGCCTTCCGCTGCTTCTCCAGGCGGAGTGCCTCCGCCTCCTTGCGCAGCCGCGCCTCCTCCTGGGCCTGCTTGCGGAGGCGTTCCTGCTCGGCCTCGCGGGCCCGCTCCTCGGCCTCCAGCCGGCGGCGGTCCTCCTCGGCGCGGCGGCGGGCCTCCTCGGCGCGCTGCCGGGCCTCCTCCGCCTGGCGCTCGGCCTCGCGCTGCCGGGCCTCCTCCAGCTCGCGCTGCTTGCGCTCCTCCTCCTCGGCGCGCAGCCGGGCGAGCTGCTCCTGGCGCTCCTTCTCCAGGCGCTCCTCCTCGGCCTTGCGGGCGGCCTCTTCCTCCGCCTTGCGCCGGGCCTCCTCCTCGGCCTTGCGCCGGGCCTCCTCGATGGCCTGGATCTCGGCCTCGGAGAGCGGGAGGAGCTGGTCGAGCCGGTGACGTACGACCGTGGTGATCGCCTCCGGCTCCTGCCCGGCGTCCACCACCAGGTAGCGCGTCGGGTCGGCGGCGGCCAGGGTCAGGAACCCGGACCGTACGCGCTCGTGGAACTCCGCCGGCTCCGATTCCAGCCGGTCCGGCGCCTCGGTGAACCGCTCCCGCGCGGTCTGCGGGTCGACGTCCAGCAGCACCGTCAGATGCGGTACTAGGCCGCTCGTCGCCCACCGCGAGATCCGGGCGATCTCGGTCGGGGCCAGGTCGCGTCCGGCGCCCTGGTAGGCGACGGAGGAGTCGATGTAGCGGTCGGAGATGACGATCGCGCCGCGCTCCAGCGCCGGGCGGACGACGGAGTCGACGTGCTCGGCGCGGTCGGCGGCGTACAGCAGCGCCTCGGCGCGGTTGGAGAGCCCGGCGGAGGAGACGTCCAGCAGGATCGACCGCAGCCGCTTGCCGACCGGGGTGGCCCCGGGCTCGCGGGTCACGACGACCTCGTGGCCCTTGGACCGGATCCAGTCGGCGAGCGCCTCCACCTGGGTGGACTTGCCCGCCCCGTCGCCGCCCTCCAGGACGAGGAAGAAGCCGGTGGCCGCGGGGGCGACCGCCGCGTCGCCGCCGCGCAGCGCCTCGCGCAGGTCGCGGCGGAGCGGTACGCCCGCCCGGTCGTCCGTCTTGGCGAGGACGATCGCGGCGACGGGCAGCAGCAGCGCGCCGATCAGCATCAGCGCGAAGGCCGCCCCGCCGTGGGCGAAGACGAAGTCGCCGGCGACCAGACGGTGCTGCCCGATCGCGGCGGCGAGCAGCGGGCCCGCGACGGCGCCGAGCGCCACGAGCACCCGGACGAGGGCCTGGAGGTGCGCGGTGGTCCGGGCCTGCCGGGGCGCCTCGGTCTCCTGGTCGATGATCGCGTGCCCGATGTTGGCGGCGACCCCGGCGGCGTAACCGGCGAGGAGGGCGATCCCGAGCCCGGTGGCGGTGTCCGGCACCAGGCCGAGCCCGAGGAGCGCGACGCCCGTGACGGCGGTGGCCAGCGCGAGCAGGCGGCGCCGCGACAGGGCGGGGAGCACCTTGCGCGCCGTACGGATGCCGAGGGCGGTACCGCCGGTCAGCGCGAGGATCAGCAGCGCGAACGTGGCGGGCCCGCCGCCCAGGTCGTAGGCGTGCAGGACGGATACGGCGGCGGCCGCGGCGATCGCTCCGGCGACGGCGGCGCAGACGCCGACGACCAGCGGGAGGGCGCCGGTGCGGCCCTTGTCGGGGCCGTCGCCGGTGGTGGGGCGGCGCAGCCCTTCCAGCGGGGAGCGCGGCCGGGGGGTCTGGGTGTCGGGCAGTTCGATGAAGTACAGGATCGAGATGGAGGCCGAGAACAGACCGGCCGCGACGTACGAACCGAGGGCCGCCTGGTGGAAGGAGAACCACTCCAGGCCCGCGCCGAGGAGGTTGCCGACCAGCGTGGCGGCCAGCAGGACCACCGCGGCGGCGGGGACGGCGAGGAAGTTCGTACGGAGCGACAGCCTGCGCAGGGCGTCGAGGTGGTCGGGGAGCGGACGTACGGCGGCGCCCTCGACGGGCGGGGCGGGCAGCAGCGCCGGGGCGGCGCTCTCCTTGGCCACCGCCCACAGGCGCTCGGCTCCGCCGGCCACGAAGACGGTGATGAGGATCATCATGAGCGCCTTGTCGGGCACCCAGTCGATCCACAGCGGGGCGATGATCAGCAGAGCGAGCCGAAGCCCGTCCGTCCCGAGCATCAGCCATCGCCGGTCCAGTTTCCCGCCGGGTGCCGTGAGCGACGTCAAGGGCCCCAGGAGTACGGCTCCGAAGAGCACGGTGGAAAGAATCCGGGCACCGAACACGGCGGCGACGGCGAAGGCCGCCCCGCGGTATCCGGCTCCGAATGAGCCCTCAAGGACCGCTGCTTGCAGCGACAACAGCACCAGCACGAGAAGGGCGAGTGCATCGCCGATACCGCCGACGAGCTGGGCGCTCCACAACCGCTTCAGCGGGGGAATACGCAACAGGGCCCGTACGGCGCGCTCGCGTGAGTCTGCGGCAAGTGTGTCGGAGGTGGGGCTCACGACCGTTGGCTGCTCGGCTCGCGTCATCCGCCCAGCCTATCGGCAGCCGCGCGGTGACCGTCGGCCCGTCCGAACATATGGCCGCAGATGACTTCCGGCCAGCTTCCGGAGAGGCCCTGACGCACTGTTGCGGCCCGGCGCCTGGATCGGGTGCCGGGCTTCTTCGATGTGAAGGCCGACGTTGAAGCGGTACTGGGCTTCTCCGGTTCGCTCGACGACTTCACCTTCGTGCCCGGCAAACACCCGG